>NZ_LWGA01001100.1:0-3733 GCF_001635235.1 Oleiphilus sp. HI0117
GCCACCCTATTGGCGACCGCGTACTGAAAAGCCTTTCTCTTTTCCTTAAACAGCGGCTACGTAAAACAGACCACATCGGTCGCTATGGTGGCGAAGAGTTTGCCATCGTACTGCCAAATACTTCTGAACGCGATGCTAAAACTATTCTTAACGAAATACGTGAACGCTTTGCAGAATTACCACAGCCCGCCGGAACCGGCACATTCAATGTCACCTTTAGTTGCGGCATTGCATTAGCTGACCACGAAAACGCTCAATCCTTATGTGAAAAGGCTGATCATGCCCTATACGAAGCAAAGAGAAATGGACGAAATAATGTCCGTTGCTACAATACAGAACTGTAAGAAAACCTGCTTGTAAATAACGCAATATATGGGCAAACTAGCCACTATATTGTAGATAAAGTGTCATAAAAAGAAACTACACTTGTAGACATTTCTCACGGCACTTAGAATTAACTTTCTCTTTCACATGTTTTTACGAGCATCGTCTGATTATGGCTAGCATACTGGTACTTCATGGCCCAAACCTAAACCTTTTAGGCACCCGCGAACCCGAAATTTACGGCTCAGAAACTCTCAATGATATCAACTCTCGCTTAAAAGCCTGCGCCAAGAATAACAATATCGCGCTCAACACGTTGCAAAGCAATGCTGAACACGAACTTATCGAGCGCATACATCAAGCTAAGCAAGATGATACTCAGTTTATAATTATTAACCCTGCGGCATTTACGCATACGAGCGTAGCAATCCGAGATGCTCTACTAGCGATTGATATTCCTTTTATCGAAGTACATTTATCAAATGTTCATGCTAGAGAAACATTTCGCCATCATTCTTATTTCTCTGATGTCGCATTAGGCGTCATCTGCGGGCTGGGCAGCTTAGGTTACGATGCTGCGCTCAGCAAAGCCCTGCAGGCGCTATAAACCTAATACAGGAATTGTTATGGATATTCGAAAAATCAAAAAGCTGATCGAATTAATCACCGAGTCAGATGTAGAAGAACTAGAGATTAAGGAAGGCGAAGAGTCCATCCGCATCAACCGTCGCAAGCATGTTGTCGCCGCACCAGCAGCGGCCCCAGCACCCGTAACGTCTGCTTCAGCACCTATCACAGAAACATCCACTGCAAGTCCGGCACCGGCGAGCACCTCTAGTGACCAGACAATCAATGCCCCTATGGTCGGCACCTTCTACAAGGCGCCCTCACCTGACTCCGCCCCATTTGTTGAAGTTGGACAAAGCGTTAAGGCTGGCGATGTCTTGTGCATCATTGAAGCAATGAAAATGATGAACCAAATCGAGGCAGACCGAAGCGGCGTTATTCAGTCGATAGAAGTCAGTGACGGAGAACCTATCGAGTTCGATCAGATACTATTTACAATTGCATAAGGCTCGCAGGTAACACTGATGTTAAAAAAAGTTCTAATCGCTAATCGTGGCGAAATAGCCTTACGAATTCTACGCGCCTGCAAAGAGATCGGTATTCCTTCGGTCGCCGTACACTCCAAGGTTGATAGAGACCTTATGCACGTTCGCTTGGCAGACGAGTCAGTTTGTATTGGTAATAACAGCCCTGTCGAGAGCTACCTCAATATACCTGCAATAATCAGCGCCGCTGAAGTGACCAATGCTGTTGGCATTCATCCTGGCTACGGTTTTCTTGCTGAAAATGCTGACTTCGCAGAACAAGTCGAAAAGAGCGGCTTTACCTTCATTGGCCCCCCTGCCAGTGTCATTCGCTTAATGGGGAATAAAGTTTCAGCCATCAAAGCCATGACAAAAGCCGGCGTACCGACGGTTCCTGGCTCCGACGGCCCGATCACAAATAATCAAGATCGAACCAAAGCTATTGCACGCAAAATTGGCTACCCGGTTATTATCAAAGCAGCCTCAGGTGGTGGCGGCCGGGGTATGAGAGTTGTTAACGACGAAGCTGAACTACTCACCTCGATTCAGCTAACACAGTCTGAAGCCAAAGCCGCTTTTGGCGATGACACCGTTTACCTTGAAAAATTTCTCGACACACCCCGGCATGTCGAAATCCAGGTACTTGCAGATAACCATGGCAATGTCATTCACTTAGGTGACCGTGACTGTTCACTGCAACGAAGACACCAAAAAGTTATCGAAGAAGCCCCTGCACCAAATATTAACGAGGAAGCCCGACAAGCCACGTTTGCCGCCTGCGTAAAAGCCTGCAAAGATATCGGCTATCGCGGAGCAGGAACATTTGAGTTCTTATACCAGGATGACAGTTTCTATTTTATCGAAATGAATACCCGAGTACAGGTAGAGCACCCTGTAACAGAAATGATAACAGGCATTAATATCGTTAAAGAGCAAATTAGAATTGCTAGCGGCCTACCACTTTCAGTCTCTCAAGCTGAAGTAAATCTTGAAGGCCATGCGATAGAGTGCCGCATTAACGCTGAAAATGCTCAAACCTTTGCACCGAGCCCCGGCTTAGTTAAACAGTTTCACGCGCCCGGTGGCATGGGAGTCCGTGTCGATTCGCATTTATATAGCGGCTATCGTGTACCTCCATTTTACGACTCTTTAGTTGCCAAAATCATTTGTCATAGCGAAAACCGTAATGCGGCGATGAACCGTATGACAAACGCACTTGACGAGCTAGTCGTAGACGGAATTGACACAAATATTGACCTTCACCGCAAGCTACTTTCCGATAGCGGATTTCGAGAGCTCGAATTTAATATCCATCATCTGGAAAAGAATATCCTTTAGTTTCATCTAATGTATTTCATTCCCGACTATCAGGAAGTCACTGACTTATGAACTGGATCCAAGTTAAAGCCAATATATCTCCCGCCATCGCAGAAGCTCTCGAAGAAGGCTTGCTCGCGGCGGGAGCCAGCGCAGTGACTCTCGAAGATGCTCAAGACCAGCCAGTGCTAGAGCCCGAACGGGGCACAACGCCGCTTTGGGAAGAAACGATCGTCACCGGGCTGTTTTCTGCCGATGAGGACCAAAAAGCTATTAGAGCCATCACTGAAAGTGTCTTCACCAATCTTTCAGATCAGACCTTCCCTGAATTGCGTTTTGAAATATTGGAAAACGAAGACTGGACGCGTAAATGGATTGATAACTTCAAACCCATTCAGTTTGGTCGCCGCTTATGGATATGCCCAAGCTGGCATGACATTCCTGAGCCAAACGCTGTCAACCTGATGCTCGACCCTGGCCTGGCTTTCGGCACTGGCACACACCCCACAACTGCACTTTGCTTAAAATGGCTAGATGCTTATGCGCTAAACGATGACGGCCTAAACAACAAAACTGTCGTAGATTTTGGCTGTGGTTCCGGAATACTGGGCTTGGCCGCATTATTACTCGGCGCCAAATCGGTGGTTGGAATCGACAACGACCCTCAAGCTTTGCTGGCTACCCAAGACAATGCCAAGAGAAACGAGGTCGAAGCTCAGCAGTTCCCGGTCTATCTTCCAGAAGATAGCCCTAAAGACCAAGTAGACCTGGTTCTGGCTAATATTCTTGCTCAACCACTGCATGACTTACGTAGCAATATTGCCGCTTTAGTTAAACCTAAAGGAAAATTAATTCTATCTGGAATTCTTGAGCATCAGGCAGCTGCGCTAGTTCACGACTATGAAGAATGGTTTGAAATGGATAAACCTCAGCTAGAGGATGGCTGGGTATGCTTGACCGGCACAAAAAAAGACTGATAATAGCCTTATAATAATTCAGGA
>NZ_LWGA01001101.1:0-721 GCF_001635235.1 Oleiphilus sp. HI0117
TCAAATAAATATCCCGGTCCAGTCAGGATGCAGTATATGAAGTCTAGGAGCATCCGTGTCGTAATGAACTGATCCTTTCTGATACGGGCACTCAGCAATAACTCTATGACTACCTTTTGGATTCGACTATCGCGCAACAATAAGAAGTTTGCCGCTAACTTCTTATCTTTACCTGAAGCATGACATTCATTGTATAAGTCACGAAAGTGGTTTCGACTATCATCACGAACGACTTTATCTAATAGTGTTTTAAAAAATTCTGACTGAACCTCACCATCCAATATCTGGAATTTTGGAAATGATTCAAAATCTAAAAAAGTGTATTCGGTACTATCTTTTTCGTTGTTTAAATAGGCATTTATTGCTTTCTTAACCCTGGAGTGAGCATCATCACCTTCGCGCTCAAAATTCGCCAACATACCAATATTGATGCCAACGACGAGTGCTTTATCGCTAGTCAAATGCCTGCTGAATAATTCGTTCAGAGTATCAATAGCAGTCTTCTTAGGTTCGAAGCTGTGTGTAGCATCCAAGTGAAACTCGATAGTACTTTCATATTGATTCCGATAACGGGTCAGTATTTCTGATTTGCCATCTCCACTACTTCCACACAGAAAAACAATCTCATTAGATGCAATGCTCTCAAGCTTTGCTCTAAATGCCCGCTCAATATCTGTTTCTACAAACAAATAATCTTTTATTCTCTTCACTATAGGGTCAA
>NZ_LWGA01001102.1:0-957 GCF_001635235.1 Oleiphilus sp. HI0117
ATAGACTGCACTGAAACCAATTGAGTATGGCCACCCGATACAAGTAAACCAATAAAGGGGAATTCCGGTGGACTATCTTCTAGCATCGGCGCCAGTAAGTGTCCTTCCATGTGGTGTACACCGATAATGGGGATATCAAGCGCCATCGCTAAGGCATTCGCAATGGAAGCACCGACCATCAGCGCTCCTACTAATCCCGGCCCTGCAGTATAGGCAATCGCATCAATATCGCCCTTCTCTAGCCCAGCTTCTTTGAGAATAGCGTCTATTAAAGGAATGGTTTTTCTTACATGATCTCTAGAAGCTAATTCCGGGACAACACCACCATAGTCCGCATGCATCTCTACTTGGGAATATAACTGGTGTGCAAGCAAACCTTTCTCACTATGATATAAAGCAACACCGGTCTCATCGCAAGATGACTCAATACCTAAAACAATCATTAAGAATCTCGTGTAGTTGGAAAGTCGTCAATCTTTAGCTAGCAGTAGAAGAAAGCCCTGCTTACGTAACAAGTCTTGCTCTAACTCCAAGATCGACGTATTTAAGGGATTTGCCTCAAACCAGCCTTTCCCCATACTAAGGGATAAGCACTCGTCCTGAGCCCTTAGGGTGAAATCCGTTTCAGCTTGATTACGTTCTGCTGTCAGCGCAACCGCCAGTCTGAATATTGTGCACAGGCGCTTCAGTGTTTGCGTTTCCTGTTTACTCATTCCAATAAAAGGCTCATCACTAAATTTCCGTCTGTGAGTACGTACTATCACAGAAAGGTGCAGCTGAGTTAATCTCGAGAAACCTGGTAGGTCAGAGTGATAAACGAGATAAGCACCATGCCGGTGGTATTGTGCATGAGCAATAGAGTGCCCAACCTCAAAAACCCGGCTTGCCCAACGTAGTAGATTTTCACATTGCGGTAAGGCTATATCCCAATACGAAGCAATTTGCTTGTATGCATGA
>NZ_LWGA01001103.1:0-1458 GCF_001635235.1 Oleiphilus sp. HI0117
AACCGGAAATACCGGCTACCCAGTCCTTTATCCAGTGTGTTTGAGTTTGCTGCAAAGCTTGAGAATCTCCGGCCCGCTGCCAAAAGTCTCGCCAGACACAGAATTCTTTTTGCACAGTTTCGTTGATGGGCAAAGTTTGCAGCAATAAGTTCTCCAAATCCTTCGGGTTGTCTTGTATCGCCTGCACTAAACGATCTTCAGTAGATTTAATTACCTGTTCTAATGCGGCCTGGAGCACATGTTCTTTATTATCGAAGTAATAATTGACCATGCCCTCTGTACAGCCACCGGCTTCGGCGAACTTAATCATGGTTACCTTGTGAATACCATAATTAGCGATGGCTTCTACCGCCCCTCGGGCAATGGCCGCGCGCCTTTCTTCATGATCTACAATTTTCGGCATACTCTTTTGAACCTATAAACAATAACAACCTAAACTATCCCGATAGTATATTAAATATTGATCAATATTAATAATTCATGTTAAAAATATTATCCAGTATTTAAAAGAGGTGTTCACTGTGGGTAAGAAACGTTATAAGACAACTAGGCAAGGCCTGAACCGACGCAGCATCCTAAAAAATGGGTTGGGGGCTCTCGGCGCAGTCGCCCTAACTGCCGGGGGGAATAGCGTCAATGCTACAGCTAGCAAAGATTCCACGGATAGAGAAATCGACAAGTATGACTATGATGTCATTGTTATTGGTGGTGGCTTTGCCGGGGTTACCGCTGCCCGTGAGCTCAGGCAAGCTGGGCTATCAGTACTAATATTAGAAGCTCGTAATCGCCTTGGTGGGCGTACCTTTACCGTAAAGCGTGATGGTAAGTTGTTTGAGCTCGGTGGCGCCTGGGTGCACTCCACGCAACCTAATGTTTTCGCTGAAATTAATCGCTACGACTTGCAATTAGTGGATTCTACTCCAAGCACGATTCCCGACTTACTGTGGTGGGATGGTGATGAGGCGCGGGATGCTGGCATGAGCGGCATCGCACCACTGATTAGGATGGCTGCCTGTGGGAATGGGGCACCAGAAGGTGAACCATCGCCACCTATGGTCACCTATCAAGGCTTTGCCATTGCCAATGAGCAAATGCACCAATTTCATGATGGTGCCGCTCACTCCTTTCCATTGCCCTATGATCCTTTTAGTACAGATAATTGGCAAGGCGCCGACACTCTATCGGTTCGCGATCGCCTTAATCAGATGGACCTCTCTCCTTCTTTCTCACCCATCATCGAAGGACTCTTGGGCGCTTCCGTTCATGGAGACTTTGATCAAGCTAGCTACGTAGAAATGCAACGATGGTGGTCTCTCGTTGGCAGTGATATCACTCGTTACAGTGATAGCGTCTCTCGCTATAGCTTTAAACATGGTACGCAAAGTTTAATCAATGCCATGCTGGATGATGGTCGCCCTGACGTGGAATTGGGTACGCCAGTGAAGGAAGTTCATGATC
>NZ_LWGA01001104.1:0-1140 GCF_001635235.1 Oleiphilus sp. HI0117
TAAAGTCCGTATATCACCTCATCATCGACCAGGACATCTTTACGACGCGTGCGGTCTTCAATCGATTCCACTTCATCAATAAGCTTTAAGTTATGAGCGATAGCCTTATTTTTGGTGCGAAACTCTCTCTCTATGAGTCCGGTGCGAATAAATATTTCACGGCAAACTCCTGGGTCAATCTGGCTGTAGTTAACTGGGCGCTGAGAGACAATTTCAAGTCCGTATAAGGTCACCTTTTCTTTGGCAATTATTTGTGCCCTTTTGGCTTCCCAATGAGGTTCGGCATAAGAACGTTTTACCAAATGCTTTGCAAGCGGTTCTATCCATGCAGGATCGAGCCTTGCGTTATATCTGGAATAGACTTGTTGAGTTTCCACGATTTCAGCGGCAAATAACCATTTAGGGCGCTTTTTGTTTACGCCAGACCCGGGAAATAAGTGGAAACGTCGATTTCGACACCCTTGATACTCGCGTTTTTCTTCATGTTTACCGATATTGCCAAGCAAGCCGCTCAATAAAGCCTTATGAATAGAGTCATAAGAAGCCTCGCTATCATTTTCCTTGATGCCGATGCTTTTTAAAACGAGTAATAGTTGTCTATGTATCTCGCGCCACTCCCTCATACGCACAGCGGATAGGAAGTTTTTCTGGCAAAAGCGCTTTAATTGATTATTGCTTAGCTCCTGGCGTTTATCTTCAAAGAATTCCCACAACCGCAAAAAAGAAAGGAAATCTGATTCAGGGTCTTTATATTCCGCATGAGCCTGGTCAGCTGCTTGCTGCTTATCTGCAGGGCGCTCACGAGGATCTTGTATGCTTAAGCCGCTAACAATAATCAGCACTTCTTTTACTGCGTTTAAGTCCTGAGCGCTAAGCAGCATGCGTCCTAAACGAGGGTCTGTGGGAAGCGTCGCAAGTTTCTTGCCCAACGCTGTTAAGCGGTTGTTTTCATCGACGGCCTGCAACTCAAATAGTAGTTTATAGCCATCATTTAAAAGACGAGAGTCAGGTGGATCAATAAACTGAAAGTCTTTCACTGCCCCGAGTCCGGAGTCGATCATTTTAAGAATAACAGCCGCTAGATTGGTGCGCTGTATTTCCGGATCGGTAAACTCAGGTCGTGAAATAAAGTCGTCTTCA
>NZ_LWGA01001105.1:0-1173 GCF_001635235.1 Oleiphilus sp. HI0117
AATTTTTCTTATACGAATGTAGAATTGGCAACATATTCTTTGTATAAAAAGATCATGATCGGCAGCTGAAGCAGGAAATAAAAGACAAGTGAGTGATTCGAGCTATACTGAAGTTCTAAGCGAAGGTTTTGATCTCTAAGACGAGACAAAGCTGAAAAGCAAATTCAAATTTTGCAGGATGAACGAATGTCCCAAAAAAGTATTATGCTCGTTGATGATAGTCGCATATCGCGCCTGATGCTGAAAGCTATTATCAGTGCGCACTATCCAGATTGGAGTGTGACTGAAGCTGAAGATGCCCGAAAGGCACTGAAGCTATGTCAGAGTGGTCAGTTTGATTTTATTACTTTAGATATGAATATGCCGGGAGTTGATGGCCTGACGATATCGCCGGAACTTCAAGAAGCGTGCCCAAGCGCGAAAATCGCTTTATTAACAGCGAATTTTCAGGAGCGAGTCCAGGAGCAAGCTGCAGAGCAGGGCCTTAGCTTCATTCCAAAGCCGATTACTGAGGATAAAATAATCGATTATCTTAAGAAATGTTTGGGCGGTGCCTAGTTCGGACTAGCAATTTGCTAAAAAGGACTTATTATCCGGTAGCTTAGCGGCTGGCCTTAGAGGCGACTTATAGCTTAAACTTACCGGGCCTGGTTTTTATAGCCTTAGAGCTTGTCTGCCCTGTCGGGTTTCGATTTATTATTCTTGGACGGATAGAATGTTTGCAGAAATTTTTAATTTGGTGATCGATACCGTGTCATCACTGTACGTGATGATTGTTTTGATGCGATTTATCTTGCAACTCTCCCGAGCAGATTTCTATAACCCCATTTCCCAGTTTGTTGTTAAAGCGACGAACCCTTTGCTTATCACTTTAAGACGATTAATACCAGGTATAGCGGGCATCGATCTGGCTTCATTGGTGCTAGCAATATTAGTACAGACAGTTGCTGTTGGTATCAAGGTTGCGGTGTTGGGGTATGCGATATCGAATCCGATTAATATTGTTTTGTTATCGGCCATATTGGTTGCGAGCTTTTTAATAAAAATCTATTTTTGGTCTCTAATTATCATGATCGTTGCAAGTTGGATTGCACCCGGCAGCGGGCACCCAGCCTTACTCTTGATTAATCAGATTACCGAGCCCTTGATGAAGCCCTTTCGTAAGATCTTGCC
>NZ_LWGA01001106.1:0-2033 GCF_001635235.1 Oleiphilus sp. HI0117
CTATATCGAAGAGGTTACGAGCGATTATTTCGTTACGCCTCGCGGTCGCAACGAGGTCATCAACTGAGGGCATCCAAGAATCTCCGGCTTGGGATAGGTATAACTAAGACATCTGTATATTGTAGTTTAAATCGCTTCCTCTGTAGAAGCATAACGCAATTTTATCGCGGCAATTGGACTCAGATCATCACCAGACAGTGAATTCACCCGCCACCCGCATTAATTAACACATAAAAATCCGTTTTTATTAAATAAGATGGAATTAGGCTTGACGGGAAGCACATCGATGGATAGTATACGCGCACATTGATTGAGGCAACAAACCTTGATCAAGACGAGATTGATGCGGGGTGGAGCAGCCTGGTAGCTCGTCGGGCTCATAACCCGAAGGTCGTCGGTTCAAATCCGGCCCCCGCTACCACACCTACAGACCCAGTTGCGTTTAACGATGCAACTGGGTTTGTTTTTATATGGGCATAAATTTCTGAGCCTTCTTTGTTAATCTCGACTTCTCTCAAGATATCTTTTAAATAATCTCTAGTTTCATTAGTACTATTTTTTCTCGACTCTTGTAGCTCGAAAGCCCAGGCTTTGTATAGTTTTTTAATTACCGACAGCTCTGGTAATTCAGTTTCTTCAGACTCTTGAGATAACTGTTCGTTGATTTGTATCTTTTCAAATTCAGCAGATTTGAGTTTCTCGGCTATCGACCCGGATATTCCGATTGCCCCTATTGCCTCAATATATCTTTCTATCTCTTTATCGAGCTCATCTATTCTTTGAAGCAATGCTTTCCTGGAATCACCTTTCCCAGCAGAGAGTTCATTTAATACCTTAAGCGACTCAACATACGCAAACTCGACCAATTCATCACTTTGTAGCATGTCCTGAATTTCAGTAAGTAGCTTCTGTTCGGTTTCTTTGCGATTAACATTCACGCCTTCACATATTGAAGGACCTCTGTTCATTCGGTTTGAACATCCGTATGAGTGAGAACTAACAACCACAATGGGAGCGCCACATTTACCACAAGACATTAAGCCGCCCAATAATGATCTAACACGCCCCCCCTTTCCTTTTATCCCACCTTTATATCGAGACTCTTTAAAACGTGCTCTTACCTTTTCCCATAGTTCTTCGGTGACAATGCGTAAATCTTCTCGCTCATTAATACTCCACTCTGATTCCGATCTCTCTATACGAACACGCTTTCCAGAATCCGGATCCTTAGTCCACTGAGATCGATTCCAAATATGACGACCTCTATAGAGCTCATTGTTTAATAAACCAGAGCCTTTAGCGGGGCTGCCATACAAACCAGATATTCCCCAGCTGGAACCGCGAGGGCTCTTAATTTTCTTCTCATTCAACTCGCAAACTATGCTCTTGCATGAGCGACCACCAGCAAACTCTTCAAAAATCCAATTCACCCATTCAGCAGCATCTGGATTGATCTCTATATTTGAACCCTGTTCAGTCTTAATGTTTTGATATCCGAATGGAGCAGCTCCTGCAGCAAAGCCTCTTGAAACTTGTCCAGACATACCTCGATGGGTTTTCTTTTTGAGGTCTTCCAGATACATTTCATTGATGAGTCCCCTCATTCCTCGCACGAGCTGCCTACCTGATTGCTCTGAATCATAGCCATCCGACAACCCTAAAATTCGAATACCTCGATGCTCTAGACGCCTTACTACTGTCTCTTGTTCTACAAGATCGCGACTAAGTCGATCCAAACTTTCGAGTAGCAGTATTTCAAATTTATTAGCCATAGCATCAGCTAAAAGCTGAACACCACCAATTCGTTTAGCCACAGGAACAGAGCCAGATACACCTTCGTCCCTGTATGCATTGAGTAGTTGCCAGTTTTCGAAATCTATCCTTACATTACACAAACGAATTTGATCATCTATTGATGATTCACTTTGCTTGTCTGTTGAATAGCGTGCGTAGACAACCACTTTCATTGAACTGCCCCTTATTCTTGTAGGTATTTAAGAAAATACTCTAGCACAGTATCTATTCTTTAGGTG
>NZ_LWGA01001107.1:0-1968 GCF_001635235.1 Oleiphilus sp. HI0117
ATAAGTAATAATAAAAACTGGATATCTAAGAAATGCTTAAGAAGACTCGAACAAAAATCTTACTACTTATTTTAGTACTGGTGATATTTCACGCCGCGGGTATCGCTAGGATGCAGGGGTCTTCCGTAGTGTTGAAGAAAGTCAGCCTTTTGGGCAGTGTGAAAAGCTAGCAGGTCCTATTGGAGCAGAGGATATCACGGTCGATCGAGTGCAAAAGCTGGCTTATATTTCAGCCGATGACCGTCGCCAGGCTTTTTTGGATAAAGACTTAAAGTCCTATGAAAACGGTGGTATTTGGACTCTGGATCTCAGTGATCCAAACTCGAAACCAAAGCAGTTGATGGTCAAAATGAAAGGGGCTTTTCATCCTCATGGAATTGCTCTGCGCTTTGAACAACAAGATGGCGTTCAGGGAAAGGCGATAGAGCTCTATGCGGTAAATCATCTTGATATGCAGACACATGAGATTGATGTATTTAGCATTCTTCCTGATGGTAACTTAAAGCTACGCCGACGTATTCCATTTCCAGAGTTAATCTCGCCTAATGATATCGCTGTTGTGGGGAAAGACCGTTTCTTTGTATCAAACGATCATGGCAACCCGCGTCATAGCGTGATGGAGATTGTAGAGGACTATGCCGGGCTGGCGTTGTCTTCGCTGGTATATTTTGATGGAGAGCAGGGGCATACAGTGATCGATGGCCTTCGTTATACGAATGGGGTGACTTTGTCTGCAGACCAGAAAACCCTGTTTGTAGCTGAAACCACAGCGAATCAAGTGTCTCGCTATATGAAAGGACAGGATATGCTGTCCTGGCACTTAATTGATACGGTTTACATCCCCATGGCTGTTGATAATCTTGAGTGGTTGGATGATCAACACCTGCTCACAGCCGGTCATCCGAAAGTCTTTGAGTTTACGGCTCATATGCATGATGAAAGCCACCTTTCTCCATCTCAAGCATTTAAAATAGATGTGTCTGGTGAAAAGATGCAGGCCGAGTCGATTTACTATGATAGTGGCGAGCTGATTTCAGGCACGAGTGTGGCAAGTATGTATGAAGATCAATTACTACTTGGTGCTGTATTTGAGCCCTTTGCCCTTAGATGTGCAAAGCCGGCAGAGGCAGAGAAACAAAGCGTGGCTGTAGAATAGCGTCGAATTCCAGCTTGATGTAAGGCTACTGAGTTCCCGCTTTGTCAGTGCTTTTAACTTTACGACGTGCCAAACCTAGACCAATTAAACCGATACTTATCAATGATAGTGTCGTTGGTTCTGGGATTTCGGTAACTATTGGGTTTGCATGAGCTTGTATGGTGATCAAGCTAAATAGAACTAGCGCGACCGCGCGACTTATATGTTTCATTTTACCTTCCTTAGTAATTTTTCCTTTACTGGTGAGACGATATAAAGGAGCTTTCAGTGAGATGGAATGGCAGTCTATCTATAGAATGTGACTAATAGATGAAGCCCTCACTAGATTTCGGGCGCGAGTGTAGCGCAGATTTAGCTCAAGTGCGATTGAAAGTTAGGATAAAAGCTGTAACACAGCGCCACGTTGACTATTCGCTTGTCCTTGTACGGCGATCTGTACCTGATCTCTTATTTGGCTCGCAGCTAGGTCTGAGGCCACCTGAGCATAGTCAGTGTCACTGATTCGGCTCCTCGCTTCAGCCGTATTAACTTTGGATATGGCGATATTATCGATCGAACTCTCGACTCGATTGCTAACGGCACCAAGTTCTGATTGGCGGGATAGTACTAGCTCAGATGCTTGGTTTAAGGTTTCTAATGACTTGCTAGCTTGCTCAGCTGAACTTAAGTCTACGTCTTCAAAGCCTAATTCTTTGATCTCTTTGGCTAAGTCTTTGCCTTCGAGTTGAATGCTCTTTCCTGGTTGATCCAGTTGAATATTGAAGTCTTGTTCACCACTGAGTAGGGCCTTGCCATTGAAGTTAGTGTTTTCG
>NZ_LWGA01001108.1:0-2539 GCF_001635235.1 Oleiphilus sp. HI0117
ACCTCTCAAGTGCGAATGATTACTAATTGTCACCGACCCCTTTTATACCATAATACAAAGATTGACAATGCTTGTATTTTTGCCTAGCATGAAATTTATAAATTTTTACTCTTGGAGGCCATTATGCATGTGTCCCTGACTGCCGAGCTAGAGTCTCGCGTTAAAGCCAAAGTTGAAAGTGGCTTATACAATAATGCCAGCGAAGTGATTCGTGAAGCATTGCGCTTTATGGATACGCACGAGGACTGGATCCACGAAGTGAAATTGGCTCGTTTACGCGAGCAACTGAAAGTTGGCACCGGCCAGATAGATAGCGGTGAAGGTATTTCTATTAAATCAAAATCCTCTTTAGATTCATTGTTCAATGATATTATGGCTTAAGTTTCATGCCAACACGCCACCTTGTTATAGCCCCTGCTGCGAAAACTGATTTAAAAAACATCTATCAGTACGGGTTGCGGCAATGGGGGAAAACCCAGTCTGATAGCTACCTTGAAAATATAAAAGAACACTTTTGGACTCTCACTGAACAAGCCATGATAGGAGTTGATCGCTCTGAACTTCTAGCTGGCACCAGAAGCCTACCTATTGAGAGCCATACCCTCTTTTACAGGGTTACAGCTGATACGGTGGAGATTATTCGTGCATTACATCGTCGCCAAGATCCTCAGCGGCACCTGACATAGTTCAATATTTAGCTGACAACGGGGTCAGACTCGATTGAAACCATCCTGTTGGAATCTAGCGCGAGCGTTGTGATATTCTTCCCTTAACTTAATTGATAAGGATATCACATGAAAATCCTACACCACGGAGCGGTGAATGGCGTAACGGGTTCGTGTCACGAGCTTCGCATTTCTGATAAAAACAGTTCTGAACAACAAGGTATTCTGATTGATTGCGGATTGTTTCAAGGGGCCGAGACCTCTGGGCAGTCGAGTGAAAGCCAGCTTGAAATCGACTTCCCAGTTTCTCATATTAAAGCGCTTGTCGTGACCCATGTTCATATCGATCATGTCGGGCGCATTCCTTATCTTCTCGCTGCTGGCTTTGAAGGGCCGATATACTGTTCTGAGCCGTCGGCTGTGCTTTTACCACTGGTACTGGAAGATGCGGTGAAGATTGGTTTCACCCGTAATAAGCAGATGATCCGAAAATTTATGTCGGTGCTTAAGCAGCGTATTGTGCCGCTCAAATATGGTGATTTGTATTCAGTCTTTGAAGGTTTAGATATTTGCTTACAGCCAGCAGGTCATATTCTTGGTTCTGCTTATGTTGAGTGTCGTGTGAGTCAAGAGGGTGAAGTGCATCGGCTTGTCTTCTCGGGTGATTTAGGGGCTCCTCATTCTCCTTTGTTAGCCGCGCCAAAGCCTCCCGAAGCATGTGAAACCTTGGTGATTGAAAGCACCTATGGCGATAAGAATCATGAAGATCGACGCTCTCGTCGGCAGCGACTTAAGGCAGTGATCGAGAGTGCTGTTCAAGACAGAGGTGTGGTCTTGATTCCTGCGTTCAGTATCGGCCGCACTCAGGAGCTATTGTATGAACTTGAGTCATTGATCTATGAGCTTAAAGATAAAGCCGATCAGGGGGCGCTGAATTGGGCTGAGCTTGAAGTGATAGTCGACTCACCTTTGGCCAACGACTTTACTGATACCTACCGACAACTAAAACCTTTTTGGGATGCAGAGGCTCAAAGTCGGGTAGCCGAGGGTCGACACCCTCTGTCATTTGAAAATTTACTCACGATAGATGATCATCAAACTCACCTCGACACAGTGAATTATTTGGCAAAGACGGCTCGCCCAGCGATAGTGATCGCCGCTAGCGGTATGTGTGCTGGTGGGCGTATTGTTAATTACCTTAAAGCTTTAATTGAAGACAAGCGTACTGATATTCTGTTTGTAGGTTATCAAGCTGAGGGAACTGCAGGGCGAGATATTCAAACTTACGGGACACGAAATGGCTATGTCGAGCTAGAGGGTAAGCGCTATACGATTAATGCCGCTGTACATACGATCTCGGGTTACTCTGCGCATGCAGGTCAGGAAGACTTGCTGAACTTTGTACAAGGTATGAAAGCCAAACCTTCAGAAATAAGAATTGTTCATGGTGATGATGACGCGAAGAAGGCTTTAAAACAGGCGCTACGGGAATTATTGGGGGAAGGGGTAGGTTTAAGTATTCCTTAAAGAGAGTAACGTAGCCATAGAAAAGGTATTAAAAAAACGCGCTATTCGCTAAGAAGTGCAGAACAGAGTAGGCTGATATAATCTTTCACATTATAGTATTTTTGCTTTGCAAGTATGGCTTCTAACTTTTTCCAATCAAGGTTAAGGTCGTCATGAATGATGGCGTTTCGCATGCCTATTGCGCCGCGCATTTCATTTATTTCAGGAGTGGTAATGGCGAGTTGTTCGTAGATTCTTTCAATGCTAGCTCGGGCTTCCGAAGGAACAGGTTTAGATATCTTCTTGAGATAGTGCTTTGAGCAGCCAATAGCAGCCTCGATAGGAACCTGTAGATTCCTTTCTACAGC
>NZ_LWGA01001109.1:0-16842 GCF_001635235.1 Oleiphilus sp. HI0117
CCAGCTTGAAGACTTGGAGCCAAATCGTATTATAGAAGTTTCCTGGGGCTATGAAGCCGATGCAGCCTATGGTGTGGGTATTGAGATTCAAGCCTATGACCGAGAAGGCCTGCTTCGGGATATAACGATTGTACTAGCTAACGAGAAGGTCAATGTAACGGGCGTGAATTCATACTCTGACCCACAAGAAAATATTGCGACCATTACCATTGCAATGGATGTGTCGAGCTTGGCGAGTCTTGGGCAAGCCCTAGCCAAGATCAAGCAATTACCCAATATTATTGATGCTCGCAGAAAACGTAACTAAGGAGCTTTGGTGTCTTCAGAGAAAGTTAAAAAGGCTCAGGATAGTATTCTAGAAGGTGCTTCCAATAAAGATGGAGTACTGAACCAGGCTTTGGATATTCAAGCGCGCGCAGCTAAGCACGGCTTTGATTGGCCTGAAATAGAGCCAGTTTTTGATAAAATAGCTGAAGAACTGGACGAGCTTAAGCAGGAAGTCATAAAAGCGAAAGCGCAGTGTAAGACAAGCACGGCTGAAGACCTTTTTAAAAGGCCTGAAATTCGAGCTGAGTTTGGTGACTTGCTTTTCAGCTGCTTGAATCTATCGCGCTTTCTAGGTGTACTTCCTCAAGATGCGCTTCAGCTTACCAATGATAAGTTTACTTCGCGCTTTCAATTTATCGAGGAGCAATTGGGCAATCAGGGCACTTCTGTGAGCGAGGTGCCCTTAACTCAACTAGACCAGCTCTGGGAGTTGGCCAAACTGAAAGAGAAATAAGCTTTCCAATTAGTTTTCTTCGCTAAAGTCGTAGTTCATTTCTGTAGAGGGTGCTTGCAGGTAGTAACCCTGAATATAGTTGACGCCCGCTTGCCACAAAGTTGATAGCAGGGCTGCACTCTCTACCAGCGGCACGATAGTGAGTTTACCCATGGACTGTAAGGTCTGAATCATTTCTTTAGCCTGTTCTTTTGAATCTTCACCCTTTTGCATATCTTGAGTAAAGGAACCTTCAAGCTTGATGTATTCTGGGCTTAAGTGTTTCAGAAGGTTGAAAGGTTTTAAGGCATGGCCGAACTGATTGATCGACATTTTACAGTGTAGGGTGCTGATACCTTTGGCAAACTCTTTTGCTTGTTTCATGTAAGTGATAGCGTTGTTTTCCGATATCTGGAAAATTAAAGAGTCGCCAGGTAGGCGAGCGGCTTTCAGCGCTACATTCAGCCATGAGGTGAAGGTTTGATCTTGTAGCGTCTCGCTGGTCAGGTTAATAAAGAGTTTGGTGTCATGACCTTTTGATCTATGTTCACTTAAGTGTTTAATTGTTTGTAAGATAACCCATTTGTCGATTTTGCTGGCCATATTACTTGGGCCGCTTGGTGGCAGGAAGTCATAGGGTGAAATTTCCTCGCCCTCTTCATTCAGCATGCGAATAAAGGCTTCGTAGTTCTCATCCCCTTCGCCTCTCAAGCTGATAATCGGTTGGAAGAGCAGCTTGAATTTGTCATTGTCGATTGCATCCTGAATCAGCTCCATTGCCATGTCATGGTCATCTAAAGGCTTATCAGTTTGAATCGTGTACAGTTTGACTCCATTTATCTCTTCAGCGTTGTCCTGAGAAGCGAGTTCTTGAGACGCCGTTTGAGCTCTACCTAGAATATCATTGATGGCGGGGGCATTCTCAGTTATCAAAGTGACACCAGTACTAAGTGTTATCTGAATTGTTTTTCCATCGACCTCAAATAAGTGATCTTCAACAGCCTGACCATAAGCTTGGGCGACTTCAACGGCATCATCTCCATTTTGTGCCGGGCATATTAGGCCAAAAACATCGTCGCTTAATCGAGCCAGGTGATGGTCGCTCTTTCGGTTGCTATCAATAACATGAGCCAGGTCGCGTAGTACCAGGTCGGCATCAGCCATGCCAAAATTGGTTTTTATCTTCTGAAAGTTATCGATGGCCAGGTAAAGTACGCCTGCATGCGTACTATTATTTACCGCACATTCTTTTGCATCGTGCAGTTGTTCCATAAAGTATTGGCGGTTATATAAACCTGTTAGCAGATCCTGTTGGCTGAGTTCTTTTATCTTTTCCGCAAGTTCTTCATTGTCATGCTCTGGACGGATAATAATTTGTAGGCAGTCTTCGCCGTCGTAAGTTGCAGCGGAAAGGCTCATGGTTGCGCTAATTTCAGTACCATCTTCACGAATGGATATGCAGGTTGTTGCTTCGGTCTTTTCGGCTTGCGGGTTATCTGAAAAAGGCTTAGATAGCTCTTTGAAGCTGCTTTGTGATTCTGAATTAAAGGTATCAAGCACAGGAATGCAGATCATTTCATCGATATCATCGTAGCCAAGGAACTGCATATAGGAGCTGTTGGCATAGATGTGCATACCATCACTGATATAAGCAATGGCATCTTTTGAGCTATCGAGTAACAATTCACAGCGGTGCTCTGCATCGCGAATTTTTGCTTCCATTAAACGCAACTTTTTACGATCGGCTCGACTCTCTAACTCTCGTCGCAGTACGACGACTATGTGTTTATCATTTTCGAAAGGTACGACATCTTTTGCGCCGGCTTTCATGTGCTTAACCAGCTGCTCATCGTCATAAGCATCACTTAAGACGATAAAGGGCAAATCGCGGTCTTTTTGGCGTATATGCACTAGGGCTTGGTTTATATCAAAGTCAGCTTCTTTTTCGCGGGCAACAAATAGATCCCAAGACTGCTCTTCAAGCGCATCGACGAACTCTTCTTCAGACTCGATACGCTTTGCCCGGGTAGGTATGCCGGCATTGCGCAACAGGCTGATTAGCTTTTCTGCGTCGTTCTCTGATGGGTCGAGAATAAGTAGATAAATTGTGTCGTTTATTTTGCTCATTGACTTGGGATACTGCTCTTAATGTTCAAAAAATATATACCTGTTAAACCAGGCAAGTTATTAATATAGAGCGCTTATGGTGTGCTCTATTTTCGTTTTCAGTTCTCTATTTATAGTGTCGGCCACAATGAGTCGAAGTCATCATCGTTGTCGCCTACCTCAATATCAGGAACCCGATTTTCAGTCAGCTCTTTCATTTGTTTGTTTTCTGACAGTTCAAATTGACTAAAGCTACCGGTCGCTGATACACGTGTTTCTAAATTACATTTTCCTTCGGCGCCATTGGCTCGAATCGATACCTTATGACCGGACATGAAGGGAAGCCTGGGTGTAATAAGTGTCGTAGGCTGACCTATGGCACTCAGTTCTGGTAACAGGAGTCCTCTTAGGTACTCGCTAGGGTCTCCCGTCTTCTGAAGCAATTGGACACCACATGGCTTAGCGCTAGGCGCTAATAGTTCGATCCCTACCTGGGTACCTTGCTGCTTGATATGTCTGATCCAGCGAATAACCGCGATGCTCCATGCTTGCTGAGCATTTTCACGCAAGGAAATTATTTCACCCGCTTGAATATTGCTTGGTACTTCACCTTCCCATTGCAGACAATAGCCACCAGGGCTTGTATTGACTAAAGGAACTGTGTACTTCGGGTAAGCGCTGTCGAGCTTGTCATCGATTGCTCGGTCATAGGAAATGGGCGCGTCGGAGGGCGTAGTCGCCGAATGACTACCGGCATCATAGCTGTCACCCCAACCATCCTGAGACTGATTGGTGGCACTTAGGAAAATATTGTCATCACCTGAGGTTGAACCGGATGCATGTTGAAGCATTTGTGTGTGGAACTCGACTTTTCCCGAGGTGTAATAGTGGCTTGCACTTAAACCAACACATAGGTTTAGGGCACCCTCATCTTCTACCCGTTTAAAGCTGCGCTTGGTTAATACACCGAATGAATGATGTAAATGATCCAAAACGACGTCGGAAATATGCTTAGGCAGTGCTATGATCGGCTCTTTTTCAATACGCTTCTTTGACTTTGCCTGCTCTACTTCAGTGTTAAGGTGTTCATTTAGTCTGCTCACTAGTTCGGTCGTGTTAAAGCCATAATGGCTGGCACTGGTACTTTTAAGTAAGCTTTTGTATCGAGGTGGTAGATCTTGCTCGATATTGATTACAAAGACTGATTCATCGATTTGATCGGCACCGATGTCAACTAGGTCTGACCACAATTCGAAAGCGTAATAAGCAATCTGTATATCGTTTTGACGTAGCTGGTTAGGGCGACAGCAGCTTAGTAAGAGATTCTGTTTATAGACTTGATCTATTCGAGTTTCTCGTCCGTCTCTTCTTTGATCGTCTGCAACGGTATATTTCAGTAAATTGTGTTGTTCAGCAAAGTAGAAAACCTGATGCATTTCGACCCAGATATCTCTGGGAGTGTGAATATAAAGCTGATTAGATCGGAGCAGGACTTGCCCATACTCGGACATCATCCTATGAGCAGCACAAGTAAAGTTTTTCCTGACTTTTTCGCTATTAATGTTAGGCACGCTATCGATAAGAATTATCTTATACGAGGTTGCGAGATGTATTTGGATAGCTTGAGTCAGGTTAGCAATTTTTTGCTGTTTTTCACTTAGTACAACTGACTGATTAAGGAAGTGTTTAGACAGCTCCTTACATACATAGTCTATTGGCGGCCTCAATAGTTCCAGAATTTGCATTCGTGTTAGAGGAGGAAGAGTCAGCTTATTAAACTCGATTATTGCCTGGTATAACTGGCGTGAGAGCTCTCCCACATTAGCCATCGGCAAATCCTTCACCCAAGCTTTAATTGCTGCTGGAGTATGTTCAGCAAAAGAAAAACTGATTAAAGTTTGCTCGGGGGTGGATAAATTTAATTCTATATCTTGGCCGTGCATTCATGATTCCTAAATTTGTAGTAAGAGGCTACTTATTTTGCTTGTACGGGTCAGCATCTAGTCAGAAAATTATGCGAAACCGTAGCCATAATACGCTTATAACTAGCATAGCAGGGATTATGGTATTGTCTTGAATGAGGGGGAAAAAGTGTGGCTTGAATTGTTAAATCGCGTTACAGGCTCGATTTAGTTCTCAGTAGCACATTATTTATGGCCAACTAAATGTTGCCAGGCTCTTAGAGTTTTGCCCCGGGATTTCCTGACTGAGGCGAGGAACGAGATAACCAGGCAGAGCGCCAAGAAGTTGCTTATAGAGCTTAAATGCTTCGCGCTCAGAGACCTCGAAATGCGCTGCGCCTGAAACACGGTCATACATAAATAGGTAGTAAGGGAGAATGCCCAGGTCAAAGAGCGCTAGACTAAGCTTTGTTAGTGTCTCTGCATGATTATTGACGTCTTTTAGCAAGACTGCCTGGTTCAATAAGGTGACGCCAGCCTGTTTGAGAGCAGTGAAGCAGGGTCTGAGTTGACTATCTAACTCGTTAGGGTGATTGCAGTGTGTGACGAGTATGAGTTGTTTGTTGCAATCAGAAAATATTTTTAATAGTTCTTGGTCGATTCTTTCCGGGATACTGACGACCATTCGAGAATGAATACGAATGCGTTGGATATGCTTGATATCAGCAATATTGTTTATTAGCCAGGCAAGGTGGTCGTTATTGTGTATTAAGGGTTCGCCACCGCTCAGGATTACCTCATCTAATTCTTTGTGTTCTTCAATGTAGTTGAAGACCTTTCGCCATTCGTTTTTTGATTGGCGATGCGCGTCATAAGGAAAATTCCGGCGGAAGCAGTAACGACAGTTAATAGCGCACACAGTACTACTCATGAGTAATACCCGATTATTGTACTTGTGCAGTAAGCCTTTGACGGGAGAGTACTCTTCCTCGTTCAGAGGGCTATCGTTAAAACCATCGACTTGCTTGAACTCTCTATTTTGAGGAAGTACTTGTAGAAGAAGTGGGTCATTCGGGTCGTTTGAACGAATACTTGCCAAGTAACGTGGTGGTACTCTTAATTCAAACAAACGCTCAGCCTCTTCATCTACTAAAGGATGATCGTTCAGACCTAGCTTGTTCAGCAAGTCTGCAGTACTTATTTTGCACTGGCTAAGTTGAGACTGCCATGAACCGTATTGCGCTTTATTTTCGACAGGAATAGTTGATAGATGTATCATGTGCGCTTTAATTTTGGTCTGCGAGCCTAAAAAAGAGTCAGCCCTTGATGTAAAGAGGCCGGTAAACCGCGCAGTATATAGCGAAGTAAAGCTATAGAAAACAGTTTGTCGCCCACTCATTGGCCCTGTATAGATTAGGCTGGACCAAGATAGCGAGAAAATAATTCCGTAAATTGAATAGTTCCTGCATAAATATGTAGGAGACAGAAACAGGTGAGATCAAAATGGGAAGTTATTCTACCAGCGAATTCCGTTCAGGCTTAAAAGTAATGTTGGATGGTGATCCTTGTGCGGTGATTGAGAATGAATTTGTAAAGCCAGGAAAAGGCCAGGCTTTTAACCGCGTTAAGTTGAGAAACCTCAATACTGGGCGTCAATGGGAGAGAACCTTCAAGTCAGGTGAATCTCTTGAAGCGGCTGACGTAATGGAATTCGATATGGAGTACCTCTATACCGATGGTGAGTTCTGGCACTTTATGATGACTGATGGTTCTTTTGAACAGCATGCTGCTGATGAAAAGGCTGTCGGTGATACAATTAAGTGGTTAAAGGAACAGGATGTTTATACGGTCACACTATTCAATGGTGCACCCTTGGCTGTTGCTGCAGCAAACTTTGTTGAGCTGGAAGTGGTAGAAACTGACCCGGGTTTGAAAGGCGATACAGCTCAAGGTGGCACAAAGCCGGCTACCTTTTCTACCGGTGCAACGGTCAATGTGCCATTATTTGTCAATATTGGTGAGAAGCTGCGTATCGATACTCGTACTGGTGAATACGTGAGTCGTGCCAAGTCATAATTGAGCAATTGATTGCATAGAGATTAGAGGTTTGCTTGCTTGTTATGAATAAAACTTCAGAACAATGGCAACCAACATGTTCTTTGCAAAGACTAAAAGCCCGGGCTGAGCTATATGCGCAGCTTCGGGCTTTTTTTGTCGCACGTCATGTGCTTGAAGTTGAAACGCCTATTCTTGGTCGCTCAACTGCGACAGATCCTCATCTGGAAAGTTTGTCTTGCGCTTTGAATTCTGCACCTGGTGCGGGTTCAGAATGTTTATATCTACATACTTCTCCTGAATTCCCTATGAAGCGTCTACTTGCTGCGGGGAGTGGTTCGATTTTCCAAATCTGTAAAACTTTTCGTAATGCTGAAAGCGGCGTACGACATAATCCTGAATTTTCCATGCTTGAATGGTATCGCCCAGGCTTTGATCTCAACGCTCTGATGCAAGAAACCGCAGACCTACTGGAAACTCTTTTGGGTTCATGTGAAGTGTCGACAGTTAGTTATCGCGACTTGTTTCGGAAATATTTAGATCTTGACCCGATGATAGTCGCTATTGATGTACTGAGGCAGAAAGCAATAGAGTTGGCCGGCTATTCCGGGCCTAATTTGGAACGTGATGAGTACCTGGATCTGCTACTAAGCGTCTGTATTGAGCCATACTTGGGCTGTTCTGAAGATAGTAAGCTTAGACCCGTGTTTGTTTCGGATTATCCCGCATCACAAGCATCTCTAGCCGCCTTGAAGCATGATGAGGATGGCTTATTGGTCGCAGAAAGGTTCGAGCTATATATAAACGGGCTCGAGATTGCGAATGCCTATCATGAACTAACGGATGCTAAAGAGCAGCGCCAGCGCTTTGAATCTGATAATTTGGTACGCCAGGATATGGGTTTGAATGGGATACCAATCGATGAGAAGTTCTTATCAGCTTTGGAGTCTGGTATGCCAGACTGTTCGGGAATTGCCCTAGGTTTGGATCGTTTGTTGATGATCAAAGAGGGAGTCAATAGCATTGAAGATGTATTGAGCTTCCCTCTAAGTCGGGTCTAGTAAATCTAGCTTTTAATGATACTACCGAAGTTTTCACCCATTCTAACGGGGGAGCCTGCCTGCATTGCTTCATTGAATTGTGTTGTGCCTTTTGGAAACGCCAATACAACGGTAGAACCGAGCTTGAATCGTCCCATTTCCTGCCCCTTTTCCAGAGTGATACTGCTCGCATCCCCATAAAGGGTACTGTTCACATCGCGCTTAACCGGAGCGACTAAACCAGACCAAACGGTCTCGATACTGGCAACAATCATTGCACCAACCAAGACCATGGCCATCGGGCCAAACTCGGTATCGAATATGGCTGCAACACGCTCATTTCTGGCGAATAGGCGAGGGACATTCTCTGCCGTTACCGGGTTAACCGAAAATAACTTACCAGGGATATAAACCATTTCTCTTAATGTGCCGGTGCAGGGCATATGAATTCGATGGTAATCTTTAGGCGACAAGTAGATTGTTGAGAAGTCGCCACCCATAAACGGTTCGGCTCGTTCAATGTCGCCGCCAAGCAGCTCTACCACACTAAAGCTCTGACCTTTTGCCTGAAATACCTGGCCTTTATCAACCTGGCCTAGCTGGCTAATCGCGCCATCAACCGGAGAAATGATTGCATCTTCTTGGGTGTCAATTTCCCGTGCGCCAGGTTTAAGTTCACGAGTGAAGAAGTCATTGAAGTGCTTAAAATTCTCTGGCGAATCAAGCAAGGCTTCAGACATATTGACGCCGTATTTATCAATAAACCAAGCGATCAGCTTATTCTTGAACGCCGGAATTTCACATTCAGCGACTTTTCCTGCTGCCCGCGAGATCAAGTGTTGCGGTGCAATATATTGACTGAAAATAAATAGATCATCGAGTTTCATAGTAAGTCCGTTAGTAGTAATTTACTCATTCAATAGGGGTGTCAGCTTGGTTTCCCCATTCGCCCCAAGAACCAGGGTAAGCTTTTATATCTGTGAAGCTAAGTAGCTTGCCTAATAGATAAGTGAGGCCTGAGCGATGGTGGGTTTGGCAGTGTGTGACGGTTGGCTTTTCTGGGCTTATTCCAACAGTCGCTAACTCACTCAACAAGGTGTCAAAGGGTTTTAGTTTTAGGCTATTTTGTTGATCCATCGCGCGAGTCCACTCGTAGTTTAGTGCGCCGGGAATCTTGCCGCCTCTGGCTGCGTAAGCAGTTTCGCCACTATGCTCCATCGGAGAACGAGCGTCCCAGATTTGCAAATCTTGAGTGTTTACAAGCTCTTTTAGCTGCGCGAGAGTGAGGCTATGTTTACCGCTAAAAGACACTTGAATATCTGACTTTTCATTAGCCACAGGGCCGCTTTCCATGTCGAAATTTTCAGCAGCCCATGCGTGCAAGCCGCCATTCAAATAGCGGTAGTTGTTATGGCCAATTTCATCGAGTAGCCAGATAAAACGTCCTGCCCAGCCGCCACCTTCATCATCGTATACAATAACCTGACTATCGGGAGTCAGACCAATGCTTTGCATTAAATCGTTTAAATTTTCTTTACTCGGAGCAAGGCCGGGCACCGGCGGACCCGCCTGGGTTAAATTAGGGCTTACCAGTACTGCACCGGGGATATGAGCGCTTAGGTAGCGATCTTCTTTTCCAAGGTCGACGATGATCAGCTTTTCAGAGGAGTCTTCATTATTTAATAGTGCGAGTAATTGAGGCGCTTCAATTAACAGATCTGACATTTGTTAGTTCTCATTGCTTCAAATGATGATCGGCGGATCATACCAGATGACAAAGTTTGGGACTAACTATTCTTCACCCTTTGATGCTTGACGATTCGCTTGATGCTGTAAGGAAGTAGTGACTGCGCTGCATAGGTATTTGAATTGTTTATAGTGAGCGTCGGTGAGTGTTTGGTTGTCAGTGTTATCTGCGAAGAAAAGGGCAACCGGTTTTTTGCCAACAAATACCGACATTAAGAAAAACTCTTTTGAGTCGGTGGCGCCCTTGAAATTCATGGGAATCAGGTCGAGTATCTTCTTGTCACTAGAGGGTTTCACCCAAATACTGGCTGGGCGAGAGCATAATTTCTCAAAAATAGTATTCTTGATTATTTTGCTTTCAAAATCCTTAAGTTCAGGGTGATCTTGGCACCCGACTGAATAATAGTTTTTAAAGCGGCTGCGGTCTTTGCTTATCAGACCCACGCATGCTCGTTCTAACTCAATGCCGTAGGCAATGCCTTGGGTCGCGGCATTCATCAGCTCATGTAGGTCGGTAAACTCCTGCGGGCGATGAGCCATGATATGTGTTAGCTCAGTATATAAGGGGTTCCGTGAAAGCGGCCCGTTTGCTTGCGCTTTTTCAGCAATGCCTTCTTTATTAGTCGGTGCATTAATTTTTTCAGGTTTCGGTACGTCCCGGTTCTCGTGTTGTCTGGTGTCTTCAAGCTTGTTAGTTTTAGTAGAGCTGGCTATTGGCGCTTCTGGAGCAGGGGGCGCTGCTTTTCCCTTCTGAGATGGCGCATAGGCATCTGACTGGAATTCACTGAGTTGGCACTCACTTTGTGCTTTAGTGCGCTTGCGTGGTGGCACGAATAATTTAGCAGCCGGTTGCATTACGCCTGGCATAGGATGAGCGCGTGACATATCTGCAGCAGCTTCATGAGTTAGCTGAATCGCTTCATCAACCGAGCAGTTTAAGTAGCAAGCCAGAATCCGTTGTGCTCTTAATGTTGCCCTTGAATACCAGCAATATGAAGAATAGTGAGCAATCAGGTTTGCCAGCATCACGACAAAATGTGGAGACTGCATCAGCATATTAATGTCGCGATCTTCAACACGGAGCGGTTTCCCATCAGGGCTAAAAGAGCGGGCAATAGTGACCCATTGCTTATGGCTTAATTGTTTATCTGGTTGATAGCATGCCTGAGCCAGGGCAGGAACGTTTAGCTTTTTAGCCAGAGCGGTCGTGACATCGACGATTGTACCGCCTAATACTTCTTTCTCGGCAACATGGGGGAGCTTGTAGTTGGAACGAATGGCATAGCGTACTAAACGCATTTCAGGCGTTGCAAAGCGCCATAAATACCAGATAGGCGCACCCAGAAACAAGCTGGACCAATAAACGTCTTCGGGGTTTCCTTTACCTTTTCTTTTAGCGATGGCTCGACCGAGGTGGCCTGCATATAAACTGGTTGATAGTGTTCGAAGGTAGTAGAAACTGGTAATACTCTTTAAGGAAATAGCTTTAAAGGGTTGCTCGTTTATCAGCTCTGTTAGGCGCTCAATGCCAATCATACTAATGGCGTGTGCCAGTGTCTTACTGCTCGGTGTATCTTCTAGCTGGCTATCATTGGCGTGTGACATGACGTAAAAAGCCAAGATTGGGTCTTTATTAACGTGAGCAGCCAGATGAGAGTATGGAATAACCTTTTTTTCTAGCATACGAATGACTTTTTGACCCACTTTAAATGGCGAGGGAAGTGACTTTGTCACCAGAAAGTTTGCCCAGCCTTCAGCGCTATCGGGCATTTTTGAGTCAGTCATAAAGCTAATGTAATAGATTGATAGTTAGGAGTTGCGAGCAATTTATTGAAAATAGCTCACTATGACTAGAGTATAGATTGGATTTTTAATAATGCAGGCAATTAATGGCTGAGTATTATTGGTAGGTTTCTTTGTCGCCGAGTGTTTCTCTAATTCTGCGGTAACTATTCATGCGCTCTTCACTAATCTCACCTTTGTCGTAGGCGTCAAGGATCGCGCACTTGGGCTCATTATTATGTTTGCAGTCACGAAAACGGCAGTAGCCAATATGCGGCCTGAGTTCGATAAAACCTTCCAACAGTTCTTGCTCATTGATATGCCATAAGCCGAATTCTCGTATGCCCGGTGAGTCAACAATTCTACCGCCACCCGGAATATGAAAAAGCTTGGCTGTCGTCGTGGTGTGAGTACCTTTACGGGATACTTCCGAAAGCGCGCCGACTTTAATGCTCTGATCACCCAGAATACTACGAATCAGTGAAGACTTGCCGACACCGGATTGGCCAACGAAGACGCTGGTGTAGTTTTTTAGCCAGTCGAATAAGGTGGACTCACAATGCTCGACTTCATTGGCTGAGGTCTTGAGTACTTCATAGCCAAGTGCTTCATAGCTTTGGCAGAGTTTTTCTATCTGAGCGCGGTTATTATCATTAATCAAGTCGCTTTTGTTAAACAGTATGGCAGGCTTGATGTCGAGAGTTTCAGCGGCCACCAGATAACGATCAATTAGATTAGCGTAGGGTGTGGGTTCAGTGGCGACAACAATAATAATACGGTCGATATTGGCGGCTACGGGTTTGAGCAGCCCATAGTTGTCTGGGCGTTGCAGTAAACTGTGGCGTTCTAGGCGTGTTTCGATCACACCGCTTTGGTCTTTGCCGGGGCGCCAGACGACTTCATCACCGGTGACTAAAGCATCGACATTTGCTCTGACATGGCAGCGATGAACAAGTTTTTCTGTTTCGCCTTCGCAAATTTCGCTGGGTTCGATATCGAGCAGTTGGCCATAGTGCGCGATGACCAGGCCTTTTTGTTCTTCACCTAAATCGCTTGCTGCATATTCTTGCCCTAGCTTTTTGTCTTTGCGGTCGGCACGTGCGGCTTTCTCAGCTTGTATTTTTTCGATACGCCATTGCTGCCGTCTATTCAGTTTACGTTTGCTCATAAGCTCCGATGAATCGCTAGGAAAAGAACCAATGGCGCTATTCTAGCAGTAAAAGTATTCCAGAAGCTTGTTTATATCGAATATAGTGATTATCTTTAGCTGCCAAGCACCAGCATTAATCATAGGACTATTTTGATGACCGACAGCCCCGCGAAACATAAAGACAACCTTATCTGGATCGACCTAGAAATGACCGGCTTGGATCCTGAACAAGAGCGCATTATCGAGATCGCTACGATTGTGACCGACTCACAGCTAAATACCCTGGCGGAAGGGCCGGTTATCGCGATTCACCAAAGTGACGAATTGATGGACTCTATGGATGAATGGTGTACCAAAACACATGGTGAAAATGGTCTGACTGCTCGGGTTAAAGCCAGCAATACTTCCGAGAGAGAAGCAGAACAAGATACGATAGAGTTCTTGAAGCAATATGTAGATAAGGGCTGCTCGCCAATTTGCGGAAATACCATTGGTCAGGATCGGCGCTTCTTGGTGAAGTATATGCCGGAGCTAGAAGCCTTCTTTCATTACCGGAACCTGGATGTCAGTACATTGAAAGAGCTAGTTAGGCGCTGGAAACCAGAGATTCAATCAGGCTTAAAAAAACAAGGTACTCACCTGGCACTTGATGATATTCGAGATTCGATTGAAGAGCTAAAATATTACCGGGAGCACTTTATTAAAGCCTAAGTAAGTGCCACTCCTTTAAGAACCCTTCTTTTGGTTTCTCCGTGCAGGCCTCCGGCCGCTCTGTGTCCTCTGTGGTGGGTTCGTTTTTGGGGTTTTGATCTTTAGGATTAAGCCCTCTTAACCACAGAGGGCACGGAGCGCTTCGCTGCAAAGAGGAATAATATTTCCCTGTAAAATGGGTGCAATTCAGCTTAAGTAAGTGCCATTCGGGTCAGAGTAAAAAAAGCTATTTTTACTCTGATCCCACGATTAGGCGCTTAAGTCCTGCAATCAGTGCCTGGCATTCTTCAGGTGTACCAATACTAATCCGAAGATAATCTTTAATGCGTGGCTGTTTGAAGTGGCGAATGATAATCGATTGTTCACGCAAACCAGCAGCGAGAGCTTCAGCTTCAATATCTAGGTGCTTGGCGAGCACAAAGTTTGCCGCAGAAGGCATGACTTCAAAACCCAAGTTCTCGAGCTCTAGTGTTAGCCAATCACGCGTTTCAATGGTCTTATCGCAGCAGGCTTGAAAATAAGCTTTATCTTTAATCGCTTCCGATGCGCCTTTGATTGCAAAGCGGTCAAGCGGATAGGAGTTGAAGCTGTTCTTCACTCGCTCAAGGCCATCGATCAAGTCTTTATGCCCAATGGCAAAACCGACACGTAAGCCCGCCAAAGAACGAGATTTAGAAAAGGTCTGAATAACCAATAAATTGGGATACTTATTGACGAGCGCAACGGCACTTTCACCACCAAAATCGATATAAGCCTCATCCACGACGACCACTGATTCAGTATTCCTTTTCAGCAGAGCTTCGATTTCGTCTAATGGCAATACACGACCGGTTGGTGCATTAGGGTTAGGGAAGATGATGCCGCCATTATCTGTTGGGTAGTCGCTAAGCTCTATTTCAAACCGTTCACTAAGTGGAAGAGTCTTAGGTTCAATTTCGTATAAGCTGCAATAAACCGGATAAAAACTATAAGTAATATCGGGGTAGAGTAGCGGCTTACCATTTGATAGCAAGCCCATAAAGGTATGTGCTAGCACCTCATCTGAGCCGTTACCGACGAAAACCTGCTCGACTTCAAGGTCGTAATATTCGGCTATCGCACTTTTCAACTCACTGGCATTTGGATCAGGATATAAACGAAGAGAATCAGACGCTTCAGCCTTCAGGGCCGAGAGAACTTTGTCAGAGGGGCCATAAGGGTTCTCGTTAGTATTGAGCTTAATAAGATTGGAAACCTTAGGTTGCTCACCTGGAACGTAAGGGGTGAGCTTGTGAACGATGGGGCTCCAGAACTGACTCATAATAACTCTCTTAAATTGAAAACTGATATCGCGAGGGCGAATTTAGATTACTGCTTACTTTACCGAATACCGGCTTAATCGCCAAGAATGAAATTATCTAAATCATTTTTAAGCCTGGTTTCGAGTGTGGGGGGGGTGCAAATATTATGCGCTTATTAAGCAAATACAATAAGAACGATAATGATCACCCTAGACCGCTTTCAACTAATTTTTTTACTTTCTCTGCCTATTATTGGCGGTATGATCTCGCAAAATATACTGAATATCGTCGATGTCGCAATGGTCGGTCATCTGGGGGCTAGTGCCTTAGCCGCAGTAGGAACAGGGAGTTTTGCAGCCTTCGTTTCAAGCGCCATGGTTCTGGGGCTGTCTAGCGGTGTTCAAGCTGTTGCCTCTCGTCGTTTGGGTGAGAAGAAAATCGAGCAAGCTGGGGTGTCGCTATTTGCAGGTGTGATGATCGCCGTAATATTTGGCAGCCTTCTGACAGCTTTAATTTATCCTTATATACCTTCTATTTTTCCATATCTTAATGCCGATACCGAAGTCGCTGAATTAGGTAGCTCTTATTGGGAGATCAGAGTCCTCGCGACGGTTTTCATGGGGGTGAATTACGCCTTTCGCGGTTACTTTAATGGCATTAGTCAGCCAAAGTATTACATGTTGTCGCTAGTGTTTATTCATGTACTAAATATTATTCTGAACTATATATTGATTTTCGGTCACCTTGGTTTCGCCGCTATGGGGACTGATGGTGCGGCTTGGGCGAGTACCATTGCCATGGGCGTTGGTTCTGTTCTGTATTTTTGTTTGGGCTTCTTCAAGCTGGAGTCGTTAAAATTATTCCGTATAAAACCAAGCTTAAGTGATCTTGCTAGCGTCTTTAGACTCACCATTCCAGCAGGTTTTCAGCAGCTGTTAATTGCGATTGGTATGATCAGCTTGTTTTGGATGGTGGGTAAAATAGGCGTTAGTGAAGTTGCCGCTTTAAATATACTCATCAATATTCTGATGTTATGTATTTTGCCAGGCTTTGGTTTTGGTATGGCCGCTGCAACGCTGGTAGGTACAAGCTTAGGTGAACGAGACAAGGTGAAGGCTAAACTCTGGGCCTATGATGTTGCCAAAATTGGCGGAGGGATAACCTTGATACTCGGTATGTTATTAGCCTTCAATGCAGAGCTTATCTTGCGCTTTTTCACTTCAGATACGGCTACCATTGACGCGGCTCGCTTACCTTTGCAGGTGACGGGGGCTTTAATATTTATCGATGTTATCGGTGTGATTCTTATGAACGCCTTGCTGGGAAGTGGTGACGTAAAAGTAGTCTTGAAGACAAGTATGCTTTCTCAATGGGCTGTGTTCTTTCCTTTAGGTCTTATCGCAGTAGTTTATTTTGAGCCGCCCTTGCTGGTGATTTGGCTTTTGTTTTCTTTCTCTCGCCTGGGCCAAGGTTTTGTTTACGGTATTCACTGGCATAGAGGGAAATGGGGAGGCGCTAAGCTTTAGTGTTTAGCGCTTCAATGACGGTGATTTCTAAATCGTTCTAGCCGCTCTGACGTGCTTGGGTGGCTTGAAAAATAGCCCTGTATTTCAGATTCTTGTTTTGGCTCCACGCTACCTATGTTTTCTTCGGGCTCGTTTGCACCTTGGTCTTTTTCTTGGGATTCTAAGTTCTCCATTAAGGTAATAAAATCCTCAGGATGTAAGCCAAACTCTTGTAAATGTTTCAGCGCAAAATCATCAGCCTCGAGCTCCATTTTTTGGGAATAGCCTGCTTGCAGAAGAACACCAGGTAAGGCAAGAATTGCTTGGCTGGTGGTTGAAATATCGCCAGTTACGATAACGATGAATAGGGCTAGGCTGGATTGCTGTATCAGTCTTCTCAGACTATGCCGGTGAGCGATATGTCCAATTTCATGCAGCATGATCGTTTCCAGCTGCTCTTGGTTCTCTGCGAGTTTGACCATCTCATCGGTAAAAATAATGGTTCCTGATGGAAGTGCAAAAGCATTCGCACCGATGGACTCGCTTTTGCGGAACTCGATTTTCATTGGAATGAGCTCAAGGCCTTCAATCTTTGTCAGCTCGTCGGCGATGCGATTAAAGGCCTGCCTTAAGGAGTCGCGCTCTTCTTCAGCTAATTCACTGCTTTGAAACACGCTCTTATCTAGGATTTCTAAGCCTCCGTGACCAATTTTTGTTGATACTTCAGCGGGCAGTGCGTGGGCCAATTCTTCGCTGAAAAAAGGAATGCCATAAGCGATAAAACCCCAGCTAGCGACCGCTACCAA
>NZ_LWGA01001110.1:0-1076 GCF_001635235.1 Oleiphilus sp. HI0117
GATGTTTTGAATACTGGTTTTTCTGATTTGCTACAACCCTCTCACGAAAAGATACCAGAACACCTTGACCTCTCTGACTCCGAGATTGCTCGCTATGAGCAATGGATTACTATATCTTCTGAGGAAAGCTCGAATCGAGTCAATCAAATAAAAAACGAGCTTTCAGCGATTGAAAAAGAACTGGAAAATAGCAGCATAAGGTTAGAACGCGCCCCAGAAGAAGATCAATTGACCAAGAATCTCAATGAGTTAAAGAAACTAAAATCCAGAGAAGGTGAAATTGAGCTTCAGATTAAAAAATCTATTGAAAATATTAGACGCTACTTAACTAGGGCTGTCGATCTTAATAGAAAAATAGAAAAGCTCCATGCTTCGATTGTAAACAGTCAAAGCGATTCTAACGCTCAAAGGCATGCAATTCAGTCAGGAGAGCTATTATCAGAGTTTGCAGCAATTACCTCAAAGAGGCGCGTCCAAGAGTTAGAAACTGCATTTATTGAATCCTACAAAAAGCTGGCCAGGAAAGAAGACTTAAACATCTCCGCCAAGATCGACCCAGCAACATTCCTTATCTCTCTCTTGGATGAACATGATAACTTAATTGATAGGCATGAAATATCGGCAGGCGAAAAGCAGATTTATGCTATAGCTATTCTTGAAGCTCTTGCAAAAACATCTGGCCGAAAACTACCGATTATTATTGATACCCCCCTCGGTCGCTTAGACTCTAAACATAGAAACAAACTTGTGAATAACTACTTCCCTAGAGCTAGTCACCAAGTAATTATACTGTCTACAGATACTGAGATAGACCAAGCTTTCTACCAAGATTTGGAGAAAGATATTTCCCATGCTTATCACATTGATTTTGATGAAAAGACTAAGTCCTCAAAAGCTAGTGAAGGATATTTCTGGAATAACAACCTAGTCCAAGAGGCTGTATAAAAATGCTTCCCAATAATTTCAGACTATTTCAAGACACAGAAGACAAACTCAAGAAGCTTAAAACCAAAACAGGTATTACCCCCAATATATCAGCCAGGATTGCCTTTTTTTGTTCTATTGAGCATGGTTAT
>NZ_LWGA01001111.1:0-2394 GCF_001635235.1 Oleiphilus sp. HI0117
CCAGCAAGGCCAATCAAGGCAATACCAATGATCGCATTGATTAAATACCCCAAAGTCTTACTGTATTGCTCAGGCTTGAGAAATTCTCGTGAGAATAGCGCTGAAAAAAGTAAACAGCTGGACGGCAATAACAATAAAAGCGTGTGATGAAACTCGGGGTTATCTGAATAAATAAAGGGGAAAAGCTTCGCTCTCATAATACCAAAGAACAGCATGTACAAGAATGCTGCGACTGAATAGTATAAATACAGCTTTTCCCTGAGCGCGACAAAGATTAATAAGTTAAAGAAGACAATAACTGATACAACGCCAAAGTAGGTCGCATGTAATGCGTCTTCTTTTCCTAGCTGCACAAAGGTGCTCGTTGCATCAGAAATTTTCATCGGAACCAACTGAGAACCTGCCGTGTCGACTCTTAGATAAATCTGGTGGGTTTCACCCGCAGCTATTTTGACAGGAAAGAGAAAATTAGGGTGATCTATCAGGCGCTGCGAATAGGGCTTTCTATCTCCGGTGTGAACTTCACTGACTAAGTTGTCACCTGCAAAATGATAAAAATCCACATAATCCAACAAAGGGTAACTGATCTCTAGAATCTGCTCCTTTTGCGCCTGGCTTGGGTTACTTAATTCAAAACGATACCAGTACGGATAACGCTGATAACCAAAGTTAGCCGAGTCTTCACTAAGACCTTTCCATTCACCTTCTCTTACAAGGCTTTTTATTGCCTCTATGCCGCTGTTACCTGAGTGATCTACTAGGTATTCACTTCGAATAATACGGGGCGCACCATCGTCTGGCATCACATTCGTAATACCCCAAGCAGGCCCGATAAAGCTTCCACTTAGACACAGCAAGAATATCAGTAGCGGCCTAAGCAAAATGTTTTTTAAGAACGTCATATATAAGGTTGGCTAATTTTAGTGTAAACAATTTCTCTGTTTCTTAAGCGTAGCAGGACAATTGATTTTTTCCTCTGCTCACTTGATATACATTTATGAGTAGATTCCCCCTTATTCACAAACTATTTCAAACAAATACATGCTATGACTTCAACTAAGCTCTATACTGAAGCTATGCTGCCTATAAAAAATATACTTGTAGAAAATAAGGAGTTATCGATGAGTAGTGCAGAAGCGAGCAAACAAGCCAAAATAATTAGTGAACTACGCGTCTTTATTCGAAAGTGTCTAAGTGACCCTAGTGTTTCAACAAAATGCATGGAGATCGCACGCGAGCTGAAAAATGAACCTGATGCTTCCGCTAAAATAGCAGAGAAGATCAGCGCCTCAACAATTGTTAGAATTCCTGAACAATTGAGTGATGCTGATAAGATCTTCTTGGAAGTCATTCACGAAGTCTTAGATGACGAAGCTGCGTTATATTAAGCTGAAGCAGTAATCTAGATTTAGCCTTGAGTGATTAAATCTATGCACCAATAGTCTGTGTTTATCTCAGACTATTGGCTATCCTCGGAGAGCTGACACAAACTACGCAATAACTTCATTGCTCGTTGAACCTCCATAGAAGCGTTCACGATTTCTTTCTGCTCTGCCAGAATATCTCTTAATGTATCAGTGGTCGTCAGTGGATTTGCTAATACCACTCGAAAGACGACACATGCTTGTCGATTATACTTCGGGGGTTCCAAACGCGTTCTTGAAACAAACGATAGGCCTTTCTCACGCTGAGTTTTTTGTACAAACTTAGTGATACGATCCAGAACTGCATTGATCTTTTCCATCAAAATATCGTCTGCAACTGCTAACACCGACGTTGCAAACTCCGGGCAATAACGATAAGTAATAATATTTAACTCAGGATAGGTAATCACCTCGAAGTCCTGATCGTTGTCGATCATGGCAGCAAAAGCTTTGGCTTTATTGATACCTTCGTTGATCAATATCTCGTATCCATCTTTGGCAATAATCTTCAGGCCAGAGTGAATCAGCATCGCCATTCCCGGGCGTGAACCTTCGAGAGTTGTACTTCCCAAATCCTTCGAGCCACGACGGACAACATACTGAGCATGATGTTCAATGGCCTTCAGTTTCTTTGGGTCCTTAAACACCACCAAGCCACTACCCATCGGAACATATAACTGCTTGTGTGCATCCAGGGTGACAGAATCTGCTTTTTCGATGCCTTTTAATAAAGAGCGATAGTCATTTGAAAATAATGTCGGGCCACCCCAGGCTGCATCGACATGAAAGTGAGCCTTAAACTCGCGCGCGATTTCAGCCACTTCTTCAAGAGGGTCGATATTGCCTGTCTCTGTTGTACCGGCAATGCCAATCACGCTAATTATGCAGATATTTTCTTTCTTCAAGCGAGTGCAGGTATCTCGTAAGGCTTCCAGATCTATACGGTTATGCTCATCAGTCTCTACAGAAA
>NZ_LWGA01001112.1:0-1706 GCF_001635235.1 Oleiphilus sp. HI0117
CCGTCGAAATTACTTGCTTCATCTGATGCGTTGACGCTTCCCTAACGGGAAGAATGTTAATTAAAAAGAAAGGCTCTGGCCGAGGTTCCGGCAGGATTTTGTGCGGGCCTCTTGACGTGGGGAGTCATACCAACGCCCTGCTAAACGGCGGAGTACAAGTGGCGACTTTTTTGCTGCGGAGCGCGAAAAAGGTGCGACTTGTACGGAGTCCGTTTGAGCTGTTGGTTATAACTATTCACTCCGGTATACGCGTTCAAAGTTTAATGAGGTTGGCCTAGATAAACAGACATTGATCTCATCCAAGTTCCTAACTACACCATTAATAACTTCTAGTTCGTGCCTGGTTTCTTCGTAGAACTCACCTTCACAAAGTTCGTTGATATTTTCGCTTCCAAAATACAAACCATTTACGTCGATATGAACGATATCAAGTTTAGTGATGCTAGCTTTTTCCGAATACTCGTATGTCATATCTACTTCATTGGCAGTGACCCCACTTGGCATGACAACCTCAGGGCCAATTACATATGTACCAGACTCAATAGTTGGCCCTAAATCATCTAAATATTCAATGGTTTTGATAAATACACCATCATTAAGCGACCAAACAAACTCACCTACTCGACCTCCTAACACAACACCATCTGAACGCCATTCACCATTAACCTTAGACTGATTCGTGGTGTTCTCTTTAGAGCCGGACGAACAGCCAACGAGTAAAAAAGTAAGAATATACAAAAGGGGTAAATTGATTTTCATAGCTTCCTTATAGTTATAACGCTTTTATAAACGGCGCACGGCTCTATCGTGCGTCCAACGCAGGCCACGTCTCTTTGTGGCCGGAGTGATGTTTGATGAACTGGTTAGATGTTTTAGAACACCCAACTAGACCAACACCACATTGTGTAGCCGAAGGCGGAACCAGCGTTCTTGACCTTTGGCTACAATAGTTAAGATGAAGACTTTACCGGATTCCCTAGGAACACACCACCGACGAAGCCTCTACAAATAAAAATGTGCCTGAGAAGCTTGAACAGCAGAGCGGAACAGTTGGAAACCGTGCCACCTACCCTAAAAATTTAAACGGAGGAATGCTTAATAAGAACTGAGCATTCCCTGCCGAATATTGAGCCTTAACTCTAAAGGCAAAAAAACATTTAACGCCCAGCTCACCGCGCGTAGTAATGTTGGCGACTTTACTGCGTGTTTTTGCAGGAAAGGTGCAAACATTACGGAGTCCGGTGGAGCTGATGGTTATATGCATTTATGTATAAAGTTCCCATGGCCCAAATATTAACAACGCCAACGCGAATGTTAAACCAAAAAACATGCCCCACAAAATTGAAAAGACTTTTTGGTTAACTGAACGAATAAATGTAACACCGCCCATAATAAAGAAAACCCAAACACCCATTAATATTAATAACCACTGATAAGCAGCAGCCGATACAAGGCTGGCAATTAGAAATGATAACCAGAAATGCTTTTGTGTAGATTTATTTACTATATCCATGGTTACTCTGAGATAGCTATTGCGCTTGTAAGTGATTTGGATTTTTTAAGTGCTCGATAACCTAGCACCATAACAATAATTAAAACCGTACAGCGGCCAAAAATAAAACCTACATCGTACGCGGAAGACTCAGATGTCAGTAAAAAGTAACCGGTTTCGATAAAACCAAGTGCACCAAATAAAACCAAAACTG
>NZ_LWGA01001113.1:0-1629 GCF_001635235.1 Oleiphilus sp. HI0117
GACTAATCTCAAGACGATCATGAAGATTATCTGACAAAAGCCCAGACGCGAGCCCCAATTGAGCAAGACAGTAAATATCGAGTTCTGACATCGATACCTTTGTTTGCGATGCATCACTGTTAATATTAATAACATCGCTTTGACACAAGCTCCCTTTCCAGGAGAAATTAAGGCCGTAAACAGACATATTCTGACCCTGATTGCTCTTTTGCCAATGGTAATCGAAAGCCAGGTTTCGTATTGGCGGAACGGATTGTTCCCCCGCACGCCAATTCATTTCATTTAGCTGAAGGTTGCCTTGAATTGATGTAAGACTAAACCCTTCGAATTCTAACCATGCACGCGTGCTTGCGGAAATATCATCAATTGATAGACTTTCCCAGCTATAAACTTGTAGCAATTTACCAAAGAATTCAGCGGAGCGTGCTTCGATATATAAGCTAGTCTTCATTCTTGATTCAGTTAACACGCCCTTACCTTCCAGAGAAAAAGATAATAAGGAACTAGCACTGTCAGACTCTCGAATCGAGCCGCTAATGAAGACACTATCATCGTGGTAAGTTAAGGAGCTGTTGGGAATTCTAAGAGTTTGAACCAAGCCTTTATTGTTATGTAAGGAGAGGCTTAAATCGTTAAGGTAGATTTTCGCTTGCCCAAGTAGAGCTTCTATATCTATTGGCAAGGCAGTTGGTGTCGCCTTCTCTTGCTGCTGTAACAATTCTTTTAAATCTACCGGTGTTGAAGCGACGGACCAGGCACCATCCTCAAACTGTTGCATACTAAGCTCAGTATGCTCAATCATGATTTCCTTGATAGAAGGCTGGAGATTAAGAAGAGAGTTGAGGAATGAAGCCTGTATACGTATACGCCCAACATAAGCGTAGCTCTGCCCGTTGACGCTAAGGCCGTGAATATTGAGCGTTGGGTCAAGACCACGCCAAGCAGAGTTCAATTGACGAATTTCAACACGCTGACCACTTAACTCAGATAGGTAACGCTCTAGATCAGGACGGTAGTCTTCAAGAAATATACTGGCTATTCTTAGCCCGAGTACGTACAAGGCAACCAGAAATAATACCGAAAAGGCAATCGTTATTAACTTAATCCTAATGATTTTCAGTATTTTATTCTTCACATTGTCACGCTAGACTAAGACTACATCAAATTGTCCCTGATTATACATGACTTCTACTTGAAACTTGATTTGCTTGCCAATGAAGGTTTCCAAGTCAGCAACATTGTCAGACTCCTCATCGAGTAAGCGATCAATCACGTTTTGCGAAGCCATAACCAAATAGATATTTGCGTCATAAGCACGATTCACCCTGAGAATCTCACGCATAATTTCATAACAGACTGTTTCAGCGGTCTTTAACACACCAGTGCCATCACATACAGGGCAAGGCTCACACAAGGTTTGCCCCAAGCTTTCAGTGGTACGCTTACGTGTCATTTCAACCAGGCCAAGCTCTGAAACGCAACTTACCGTTGTACGTGCATGGTCTCGCTCAAGCATTTTCTCTAACATTCGTAGAACCTGGCGCTTATGTTCCTCATCCTCCATATCGATGAAGTCGAGAATGATAATCCCGCCAAGATTTCTTAAGCGCAATTGCCTACCAATGGTCC
>NZ_LWGA01001114.1:0-768 GCF_001635235.1 Oleiphilus sp. HI0117
ATTATTCTTCTTTAAAGTCATCAATACGATTGGCGAGTGTTGAATAATGGCTGCTAATGCGACGAGAGGATTGCCGTTCAGGTGATAGAGCACAAGCTCAGCATTGGCTATGCCATAATCAGCCTTACCCTCAAGCACTTCTGTGATGGGGTTTATATCAGGACCGGCAGCTCTGATCTCGACGTTGTAACCGGCATCTTGGTAATAGCCATTTTCCAGGGCTGCGTAGAATCCTGCAAATTGAAATTGGTGTTTCCACTTCAGTTGTATACTGACATTTTTGAGTGATGGGCTGAGATGCTCATCTGCGTAAGCGCTTGTGGAGCCAATCAACATACTCAGATACAGAAGAAAGAATAACGAGACGGTTGATGTGCCTCTAGCAACCCGTAGCGCTATACTGGGCAATATCTGTACGTGGGCGTTGCTTGCTTTCTTTGTTATGTTATTCAAAGTTAAAAGTCTACTGGTTAAAGGTAATAGCCGCGTATTTGGAAGGCCAAAGCAATCTTTTAAGTGTAGTTCAAAAAAACACCAGCTGCAGAGTTACGAGCTTAAAAATAATGTAAATTTATTGGCGGAATTATCAGGTATTAATAAGTCTTTGTGCCAGATCAAGGCATTGGATAAGAAGTTTGTTCATAGTATGAGTTATAGATTTTGTTTTGAAGCTGATTCAGAACCCCCTGTGTCAGGATAGTTGTCGCCTCTGTTAATTTTTAATAATTGAATAGGAGGCGGTAAGAGAATATGAGTGAAGCATTATTC
>NZ_LWGA01001115.1:0-1272 GCF_001635235.1 Oleiphilus sp. HI0117
AGTATCAGCAACCGAAGTTTTGTCTGACGACCATAGAGCTTTGGAACCACCTGATCCCATCCCGAACTCAGAAGTGAAACGAAGCATCGCCGATGGTAGTGTGGGAGGTCCCATGTGAGAGTAGGTCATCGTCAGGCTTCTATTAGAAACCCCAGTAGGTCATCCTGCTGGGGTTTTTTTATTGTCTAAATAAAAGCCTTAGTCTGAAGAAACGCTTTCGTGTAGTTAGGGGATAAATATGCATAGCCCGCTACCTGCATTCAGCTAATACAATAACACTATCTGTTTTATTGCATTTGTTTACATTTCTGAACCCCCATTTTTCGGGACATGCAGCGGAGTGTGATGTCTTAGTTGAAGTAGCTGTGATTGAGTGCACAGCATTCTTTTAGATAAATATATATAGTTACATTCGCTTATAAAAAATAATACAAAGACAAAGCAATAGAGTTTTAGTTGTAGATTTTGGGTCGCCGAACAATTCGTTAATGGAACTTGAATAGGTAATTCCGCAGGTATGGGAAATCGGTTGAAAAAATTATTTTTTACAGTTTTGGCTGTAGCCTCAGTTGATGTAGTGGCTGAGCTTAAGCCCATTGCTGATGATGAGCTGAGTCAATACTCTGGCCAAGCCGCTGTTGCCTTTGATATTGATCAAATAGGCTCGAATAGCTATACCCGCGTTACATTGGGTATGGAATCAAAAATGCAGATGAACATTAATAATGTTGAGTTAGGTAAATACGAAAGAGATGGTGAGTTAGGCGCTGACTTCTCTGCTACTAACCTAGCATTTGGTTCTATATCTACTGATGCCGCTCAAGTTCAGCTAGATGGGCAAACTTACGCGGTAAACGATATTATTCCTTTTGAAGTAAATGATCCGTATTTCGAAATTGCCAAAGACGCTACCGATGAGCTTGTAGGCTTTCGTTTGGGCTTTGGTGAAGCTCGTGGTCAGCTTAGCGGTGACTTTGATAGTATTTCTGGTAACGTTGGCGCTACGATTACTGATTTCTTTGGCGATGATTACCAAGCATCGATGCTTAACTTAAGTGGCGATGTCGATAATACTCGTGCTAAGTATTTTGGTGTAGGTAATGATCAAAGTGGAGGTGCAACGGATTGTAATTCGGGTTTTTACTGTTATGACCTTGCAGACTATAAGACTCTTGATGTTGGGCAGAGAAACTCTACAACAGGTAATGTTGATTACACCAACGACTTTTTCATCTCTTTTCAGAAAGAAGACACCGACTGGTCAACGAGTGA
>NZ_LWGA01001116.1:0-1125 GCF_001635235.1 Oleiphilus sp. HI0117
TTTAGCATCACCCAGCAGAACCCTGAGTGGTTCAAAAGGCGCAATTTTTTTGAACAAACAAAGCTTTCTTTATGGTACGGTACTGGTCTTGGCTATATAGGAAAGTCAGAGCAACTTAAGATTCTTGAGCAGCATCCTGTAAACCTTTCTTTTCGCGCAGGGTTCGCGTGGCTAATTAGTCCTAATTGGCAGTTAAAAAGTCAGATTGATACTCACTCCCCCTTGTTCAAAACAGAGCTACGTGAACTTGGCTGGGTACCGCTGCAAATATCCTTTGAAAGCGCACACCGTTTCAGTCAGGATATATCAATAAATCTGATGATTGCTGAAGACATTAGGCCACGATCCGTACCAGATGTGATCCTTAAGACAAGCCTAAGAATTAGACTTTAAAACTCACCTTAGAAACTTTCGGTGTTAAGAACTTAATTACCAAGTAAAGAATTGACTAACAAGGAACTTGAAAACCAATGCAATGCTTTAAAAAAGGAAAGTTAAACCCTGGCTTATTATCATTTATCGGGTTGATCGGATATACACTTGTACTATCTACACCCACAGCCCATGCTGATGAGATTGATCTCAGACTCAGCAATGACGCGGTTCACGGAAACTATACTAAAGATAATAGCCGGTCTAAGGCAAGGTTTGGCATGGGGTACTTCTATAAAGATGACGATTACACAACCAATATTCTAAACGTTGACCTACATGCAAAAGGACAAACCGTTATCGGTAATATGCCAGCAACAGTTGCTATTGGATTTGAAAGTAACTTTTTTAAAATCGAGGATTTCAAAGGTACTGCTGTTGGAATTGGCGGTTCACTAAGGCTAAACCTACCAAGCGCACCTGGCTTATCATTTGAAACAGATCTACATTATGCGCCCAAGGTACTATCTTTTGGAGACTCTGACGAGTTCAGTCGTTTTAGAACCCAAGTCAATTACCGAATTATTGAAAATGCCGATATCGCATTCGGCTTCCGCTATATGAATGTTGGCAGCGAATTAGATGGCAAGAATGAAACCCTTGAAAGCGGCGTATACCTTGGTCTTCAGTTAGCACTATAAGACTCAGGAGAGCACTGCAAACGCAGAGACTAAGCCGGATTCATCAGATAAA
>NZ_LWGA01001117.1:0-1522 GCF_001635235.1 Oleiphilus sp. HI0117
AACCGCCATACAAAAATTGAAGTGGGTGAGCGTTGGTTGAGAATTAAGCCTGACCATGTCTTGGAAGAAATGCTGCACTTACTGGGTTTAGTGGTGACACATGAAGAAGAAGTGTTCGCTCCTGAGTCTGGTGCATATTCCAAGGGTGGGCACTCACATTCACACGGTCATTCTCATGATGGACATTCGCACGAATGAGTAATCCTTTAGCCCTGTCACGTTTGCTGCAGTTAAGCTCGGTTAGCCTACCGGTAGGTGGCTATGCCTTTTCGCAAGGCATGGAGTATGCAATAGAGTGTCGTTGGATAAAAAACTTCAACGATGCCGAGTCCTGGATTCGACTTCAAATGCGAGAAAGCCTGGCCAAAGTCGATCTGCCAATTTTACGTGGTGCCATGGAAAGCACGGCTGAAGAAGACTGGCAGCGTTTTATGTTTCTTAATGATTTATCGATCGCATCCCGGGAAACGAAAGAACTACGGCTAACAGATACGGCAATGGGCGCTGCTTTATTGCGACTCTTGAAAAGCTTGGATTTTGACTTGCCAGAATGCGTCACTCAGGAAGGCGAAGAACACAGCTTTGCGACCTTATTCGCTTATGCGGCGCAAAAGTGGGGAATCGTTTTTGAAGATGCGGCCAATGGTTTTGTCTGGTCATGGCTAGAAAACCAGGTGGCAGGGGCCACTAAAATGGTGCCTTTGGGTCAGACTCAAGCTCAACAAATGCTGACCTTGTTTCAACCAGAGATTGCAGAATCGATTGCTTTGGCTGAACAAATAGATGAAGACAAAATAGGCGGTGGTCTACCCGGATTGGCCATAGCCAGCGCCTTACATGAACAGCAATACTCAAGGCTTTTCCGTTCTTAGTTGAAAAGCTTACGATCACGTCCCCTATAGTCATTCACGCGAAGGCGGGAATCTAAGGTCTTAGGGGGAATTAAAACAATGGATCCCCGCCTGCGCGGGGATGACGAAAAATATAGGATATAACAATGGCAAAAAAACAAACGCTACGAGTCGGTGTCGGGGGCCCTGTTGGTTCAGGTAAAACCGCCTTATTGCGCTCACTTTGTGCAGCATTAAAAGATCACTACAATATTGCAGTGGTAACCAATGATATTTATACCCAGGAAGATGCTTTATTCCTGACGCGTCACGAAGCTTTGGATGAAGACCGAATCCTGGGTGTTGAAACGGGTGGCTGTCCACATACCGCGATTCGTGAAGATGCCTCAATGAACTTGGCTGCGATTGATGAGCTGATGAAGCGCCATGGAGAGCTCGATGTCGTTTTTGTAGAAAGTGGCGGTGATAACCTTAGTGCGACCTTTAGCCCAGAACTATCGGACTTAACTATCTACGTGATTGATGTATCAGCAGGCGATAAGATTCCACGTAAAGGTGGCCCAGGCATTACTAAGTCCGATCTGTTGATTATCAATAAAATAGACTTGGCTCCACTTGTTGGTGCTTCGCTAGACGTAATGGATCAGGACTCAAAGAAGATGCGCGGTGAA
>NZ_LWGA01001118.1:0-811 GCF_001635235.1 Oleiphilus sp. HI0117
CGTACTATTCGCTTTGAAACGCTGGATGCTCATCGTGGCGTAATTATGGATCGCCATGGTGTGCCTTTGGCGGTTAGCGCTCCGGTTGAAACGGTTTATGCAGATCCTCGTTATCTGAACTTGAATGTTGCCCAAGCTAAAGCCTTGGCTGAAGCGCTTGGACAAAGCTATGAGAAACTGGCCGACAAGCTAGAGCGCAGCAAAAATAGGCACTTCATCTACCTTAAGCGAAAAATGGCGCCTCATGAAGTAAGCAAAGTGCTTGCTTTAAATTTAGATGGGATCTATAGCAAACGAGAATACAAGCGATACTATCCAGCGGGTGAAGTGGCTGCTCATGTTGTCGGTTTTACTAATATTGATAAGCACGGCCAGGAGGGGATTGAACTCTCCTATGATGACTGGCTAAGCGGCGAACCGGGAAAGCGCAGAGTCCTGAAAGACAGAAAGCAGCGAGTGATCAAAGATTTTGGTGCTGTAAAAACAGCTAGCCCAGGAAAGGATATTCGTTTGAGTCTAGATATGAGGATTCAATATCTGGCTTATCGAGAACTCAAGGCTGCCGTCGAGACTCATAAAGCGAAAGCCGGGTCGATAGTCGTACTCGACATTCACTCAGGCGATGTTTTAGCGANGGCAAATCAGCCCTCCTATAACCCAAATAATCGTAGCAATATAAATGTTGCGCATTTGAGGAATCGAGCGATCACCGATGTATTTGAACCGGGCTCGACGATGAAGTTAGCAACGATAGCCGCGGCATTAGAGACAAACAAATACACACTGAATACCCGCCTGGATACATCTCCGG
>NZ_LWGA01001119.1:0-2987 GCF_001635235.1 Oleiphilus sp. HI0117
AACAGTCAACCCACCATCAATACATAGAACTTGGCCCGTAATAAAGGCAGATGCTTCAGACAAAAGGAACAAACAAGGATTTGCTATATCAATATCATGGCCAATTTTTCGGAGGGGGTGCAGACCGCAGGCAAGCTCTCTATATTCCAGGTTGTCCTCTCCGTAAAACCGGCTTTTGTGCTCGTTATGAACGAGAAAACCGGGCTGAACAGCATTCACTCGAATATTATATTTCCCCAGATGAATTGCAAGGTAGCGCGTTAACTGATCTATACCTGCTTTTGCGAGGTGGTAGGTAATACTTTCTGAACCAACTAAACTAGAACAAATTGAAGAAACTAAAAGTATGCTTGCCTCAGATGAGTTCTCTTTCAATGCTGGAAGTAAGCTTTGAATCTGAAAAAAAGCTGACTTTAAGGAGAGGTTGATATCACTATCCCACTGCTCAGATGTTAAGGACTCTACATCACCTGCGCCTCTTCCACGAACAATGTAAATCATCGCATCTAGGCCACCTGCCAGCTCAGAGACCAGTTGCTCATAACAGGGCGTAGAACTCTCTGCATCAAAGATAAAATACTTTGCCCGAGCTAGAGTTTCTTCTTGGGGCTCTTTATCGAGTAAAAATAGATTTGCTCCTCCCTCGTTAAGCTGAAAAGCCAACTCTTTACCAAACCCCTTTGCGCTGCCGATAATCAATACATTCTTATTTTTAAATACTTTCAAATCTATCATGATTCTATTTAACTTCCATGATGGGTTACAGCAGTTCGGTACAATTCATGAATTGGAGCTCGCATTAAAATACGCCCTTTTCCTTCAATCGTTTCACAACCATATTGCTTAATATAGGTTTGAATTAAATCAGATTGCCCCGGTGTATGCTGAATATCTATTCTGTTTTTCCGTTCCATAAAATACCTATCAGGGTCGACTAAATAATCATGCGACTGAATACCTTTTAAATCGAAATTTGTATCGAATGAATATTGCTTATCCATACTTAGAAAATCATTCTTTTTCATTAAACTGATTTGCTTCAAGTCATCCAAATAGACATCGTAAACATCGGACCACTTGTTCACCTTTTTAATCAAGTATTTAGCTTCACTATAAATCAACTCATGGAGTTCTTGTTGATAATTGAATACCGCCAATGCTTTACCCATAACCATTTCATTCGTACCATCAGTATTATTAATTATTTTTTCTGGGTCCTGATGAAAGGCTTCTAATAATTCGTCTTGAGTGTCCCACAACCCGAAACTGCTAGCTTCCCTAAACTTGTTATACAGTTCATTCAACACATGACTCTGCTTTCTAACCTTGTTGTATGATTGATATATCAGCTCAAACCATGAAATTCCTAGATACAAAAGAAGCCCTTGCAGCTCCTTAAACATTCCAGAGTTATGGAACACTTCTATAGACAAATTTAACTCTCTACAATCCAAGTACTCCTTATGAGATAAGGTACTATTTGCAATGCAGATTTCCTCAAACTCCACAGAGCAAAACTCTTTATCAAAAAATTGATATTGGCCAAAGCTTCTTGGATTAATACGGAATTTGGTTTCTAAATTGAATTTACGTCGTGATTCGGGCTCTGCCATTTCAGTCTGTGGCAAAAGTATCATTTGATACATTCTTACGATATTAAAACCCGCATCGACAACGCTTTTTAGAGACTCAATATGTGCTTCTAGAGTATCACCTGGTAAACCTAGAATGATTTCAGTGTAGGTATTCGACTCGGTTTTCTGTGCATTTTTAACTATTTCTGAAAGTGCGTCAGATGAAATGTTTGCTCTTTTAATGTTATCTAAAACTTCTGCATTTGTGGTTTGCAAAGATGCTGCAACACTCAGGGAGCCTTTTAGTATTGAGGCAACTTCCAACACCCTTTCTTTTTGATTTTTCCCGGTCGAGACCAATATTCGTTTTGGCCACCCATACTCTAACTGAGTATCTGCGATAAGCGCTGCTTTTTCACGATCTTGTTTAAACATTCCAAAGTTTGCATCACTAATTAGAATGTCAGGAACGTCATCCACTCTTTCGGCGATATATGTTAATTCATCCTTTAACATCGTTCGCTGAGCGACTTTAGAGTAGTATTCATTTCCCTCTGTACAGAAGGTACAAGCAAAGGGGCACCCTCTCGTAGTATGAATCATTGGAATAAGAATGTTATCAAAAAACTTATCAAAGATACCTGTTAAGTATGGTGAGCCAATCTCGTCTAGCCCTTTAAAACGTGGAGCCAAGCTTCCTTGGGACACACTCCCTTGATAAAAGTAGTGACAATTGCTACACTGTAAAATGGATGAAACATCTGGGGTTGGTGGGTTAAGTGTTAGCTATTGATTAAATGGTTAATCACTTAGCTCCAATAGACCTAAGGTTCAAAAATATGTCTAAGAAAACGATATACCTAGCTGACTTAACCCATACAGGGCAAAGCATTGCTTCAAACGTTTTTCCCTTGGCTATTGGATTGATAGCTTCTTATCTTGAAAAGGTTCGGCCTGGGCTGTACGACATAGAGGTTTTTAAGTACCCAGAAGACTTAAATCGAGCTTGCCAAGATAAGTTTCCGGATGTAATTGGTTTTTCAAATTATTCTTGGAATTTAAATTTATCGATTGAATTTGCGCAAAAGATTAAAGAGTTCTCACCCAGTACTGTTGTTGTTTTCGGAGGGCCTAATTACGGCCTAACTGAATTAGAAATGACGGATTTCTGGGAACGGTATCCGTGTATTGATTTTTATATTGTTAAAGAAGGTGAAAAAGGTTTTGTTGAGCTTATTGACAGTTTAGCTGAACAGGGCTTTTTGGTTGATCAAGTAAAACTTAGGCAGGCGGGCTCTAATTGTCACTACTTTTATCAAGGGAGTGTGTCCCAAGGAAGCTTGGCTCCACGTTTTAAAGGGCTAGACGAGATTGGCTCACCATACTTAACAGGTATCTTTGATAAGTTTTTTG
>NZ_LWGA01001120.1:0-12019 GCF_001635235.1 Oleiphilus sp. HI0117
CATCATCGAACTCAACCAGTATGACTATATCCGATGACCGTCAGTTAGCTGACCTTAATGTTATGATTGATATATCGCATGGCCGACCAGGAGACCTGATCCTAACGCTCACAAGCCCTGCAGGCACATCTGTTGTAATTATGGACCGACCTGGAACAACCGGCGGCTGGTTCGATTTCGGTTGCGCCAACGATGATGTCGACGCAACATTCGATGATCAGGGAAGCTCCGCTGTAGAGAACGTTTGTAACTCTTCCCCCGGTATCGGCGGCACAGTTATTCCTCACAACGCCTTAAGCGCATTTAACGGTGAGTCTACTCAAGGTGTCTGGACACTCAAAGTAGAGGATAAAGCAACGATCACCAACTCAGGAACGCTAAACACCTGGGCTCTTGAAACGATAATCCAATAGTTAGCACTGTACTAAGTTTATTGTGCAAAGGCACCAAGCGCTAAAATCGAGCTTGGTGCCAACCAATCAGATATCCCGGCTAAAGAATATAGATATGAACAAGTTGCTTAATGGAATCAATTTTAAACGCTCTCTACAGGTGAGCCTGCCGATAATGGCGCTCTCCTTGTTTGGCTGTGATGGAGGTAGTAACTCCGGTGGAGATAAAGCGGAGCCAACAACAACGCTCACATCACCTACCTACAGTAGAACAACGACTAACTCAGTGGTGACAATTAGCGGCTCCAGTTATGATGAGCATAGTGGTATCGAAAGCGTCACAGTAAATGGTGAACCAGTTACGAGTGATGATAATTACGCAAACTGGCGTGTAGATCTTCCAACCGAACCTGATATCGGTGAACTGAACATCAATACAATTGATGGTGCAGGCAATAAACGCGAAGATAAGTTTGACTTAAGGGTTACAAGAATCGATGAGATTTTTGAAGAACCAAGCCACCTGGCTATCACCTCTGATAATAAATTATTAATAAGCGATGCAAATAAGCTTAAGACTTACGCTACAGATATAAACTCACCAAGACTAACCTTGTATGCTGCAAATGACAGCGAAAGCCTAATCAAACCTCAAACAACTGTTTTTGACACAAACCAAGAGCGAGAACTTATTCTTGATGTAAGGGAAACGCAGCCAGTTTCACAAGCTATTCTCGCTCGCCAATACCCCAGCGGTAATTTAACCACTCTGGCCAACGGCCTAAACAATGTTATTGATATATCCATCGATAGCGACGGCGGCATCCTCTACCTGTTGATGGCGAATGAAAATTCAGAAAGTGGTGCAATCATTAAAGTGTTTGATATCGACGAGCAGTTAAGTCCTAATCGCTGGCCCATCCTCTCAGACAATGCTAATCCCGGCCTTGAATTACTAAAACCAACTGCAATCGTATTTCACAATGGTGTGCTCTACTGTTCTGACAATGGCAATAATACGGTTCTATCCATTGATATAGAAACAGGTACAAGCTCAATCATTTCTTCAAGTGAGCAAGGTAGCGCCTCGGGCTCTTTCTCATACATATCGGATATTGCTGCAGGGGTTGTTGAAGTCACTGATATAGACCAGGAGCTCACCACAAAGACCAAATTATGGCTAATTGATGAAGACTCAAAATCAATTATCGAGATTGATGTCGAGACTGGTGACCGAACGATACTGAGCCAAGCAAACGATGGTAAGGGTGAAGAGTTCAAAACGTTTAAACAGCTGGTCGTCGATCAGCAAAATGAACGATTACTTGTAAACGACACCGAGCTTAAGGTCGTATTCTCAGTTGCCTTTTCTTCAGGTCAGCGCGAACTTTTTGTTAGCAACCGCTACGGTAGTGGCCCAAACCTTGAAGCACCTACATCGATTCAGCACATTGGCAATAATATGGCTTTGATTACCGAAGGGCATCACAATGCGCTATTTGAAGTCGACTTACAGACAGGTAGCCGTAAAGTTATCTCTGCGTCGAACTCGAACCTCGAACTAGGCTCAGGCCCCGCTATATTGAACCCAGTCGACCTGGAGATTAACGCCTCTCAATCAAGTGTATGGGTTAGCATGCGCGAGCAAAAAAATATCTGGGAAATTGACCTAGCTAGTGGCGACAGAAACTTAATTACCCCCTCCCCTAGACTAGGCGCAACAGAGCTTAAGCTTCCATCAGGGCTAGCACTTAAGCCAGAGAGCAACCAATTACTTGTGAGTGACATTTACCTGGATAGAATTCAATCAGTAAATCTAAACAGCTACGAAACTGATATCGCGGCTAACAAACGCTTGTCTCGAAACTCAACATCAAAACTATCCAAGCCAAGCGACATCACTTACGACCAGCAAAACACATCAATCTACGCAGTCGATAGCGCCTTAAATGCCGTCATCCGTTGGAACGCCGAGTCAGAAAACGCTGAAATCGTATCTTCGATCGATGTTGGCTCGGGGCTTAACCTGCTCAACCCAATAGCAATCGATTTGAACCTTGCACAGAATACCGCCTACATCGCTGACCAGAAACTCAAGGCGATAATATCAGTTGATTTAAGCAGTGGTGACCGGGAAGTTTTATCTAACCGTGCGATCGGCTCTGGCCCTTTATTTAAAAACCTAACAGGCCTAAGCTTCAACCCAGACTCTAACTCACTTCTCGTTACCGATTCTGAAGAAAAAGCGATTTTCGCTGTNNATATTAATAATGGAAATAGAAATATAATTTCCAAGTAGCTTAGCTACTATAAAAATCAGGCATAAAAAAACCTGCAAAAAGCAGGTTTTTTTATGCCTGGAGTAAATCAGTCTTAGAACTGATCCGCAGCCAAAGCCATCATATCTTCACTACCAGAACGTACAAGCTCGGCTAGAGAAACAGTCTTAGGCAACAAACGGCTATAGAAGAATTTAGCTGTCTTGACCTTAGACGCATAAAATTCATCTGAGCCTACTTTTGGTGCTGCCGCTTTAACCATCTTCGCCCACATGTAAGCGTAAGCAGTTAAGCCAAACAATTCCAGGTATTCAACCGATGCAGCACCAATTGCGTTTGGATCATCCTTAACGCTATTGATAACATATTCTGTTACATCACTTAAACGCTCAAGCGCTGCAGACAGTGGCTTAACGAATTCAGCCAAGTCAGCATTATCAGCCTCTACCTGAATAAACGAAGCGACTTCTGAAGCAAATAGTTCGTAGAACTTACCGCCATTGGCGACAATCTTACGGCCCATCAAATCCAAAGATTGGATACCATTAGTACCTTCGTAGATTTGCGTAATACGCGTATCACGAACCAACTGCTCCTGGCCCCACTCACGAATGAAACCGTGACCACCAAATACTTGCTGGCCAGCAATACAACAATCTAAAGCACGATCAGTCAAATATGCTTTTGCAATAGGCGTCATCAATGCAACCATTGCTGATGCATGCTTCTTCTCATCAGCGTCATCTGAGTATTTCGCTGTATCCAAGAAAGTCGCAACATAGCTAGAGAAGGCACGACCACCCTCATTGTAAGCACGCATAGTCATCAACATACGGCGAATATCAGGATGCACGATTAGTGGGTCAGCAGCCTTTTCAGGTTGAGCCGGGCCTGTTGCCGCTCTACCCTGAATTCGATCCAATGCATACTCAACAGCATTCTGGTATGAACGCTCAGCAGCACCTAAGCCCTGAATACCAACACTCAAACGCTCGTAGTTCATCATTGTGAACATTGCGTTTAGACCTTGGTTAATCTCACCAACCAACCAGCCTTGAGCGCCGTCAAAGTTCATGACACAGGTTGCAGAAGCTTTGATACCCATTTTATGCTCGATAGAGCCAACCGTTACATTATTGTTCTCGCCAACAACGTTGTTCTCATCAACCTTGTTTCTTGGAACCAAGAACAGAGAAATACCTTTAGGGCCGGCAGGCGCATCAGGAAGCTTAGCGAGGACCAAATGAATAACGTTTTCAGAAAGATCTTGGTCACCACCTGTAATGAAGATCTTAGTACCTGTGATCGCGTAGCTACCGTCACCGTTGTCTTCAGCTTTAGTGCGGATCATACCTAGATCTGTGCCTGCATGCGGCTCAGTTAAGTCCATCGCACCAGCCCACTCGCCAGAATACATCTTAGGTAGATACTTCTGCTTAAGCTCTTCAGTGGCGTGTGCATCAATTGCCAAACTTGCACCAGAAGTTAGGCATACATATAAACCAAAAGAGATATCAGAAGAATAAAGCATCTCTTCATACTGAGCACCTACCATTTTAGGCATACCCATTCCTTCGTATTCAGGGTTACCCGTAAGACCTGACCAACCACCTTCAACAAAAGTCTTATAAGCTTCTTTATAACCCGCTGGAGTCGTTACAACACCGTCAGTCCACTTACAACCTTCTTCATCACCATTACGACTTAAAGGTGCAATTAGTGATGCAGTGATCTTACCCGCTTCTTCCAATACTGCGTCAGCAGTATCAATATCGATGGTGTCTTTTGTGCCCGCAAGCGAAGCCCAAAGCTGCTCTACACCAAACACTTCATTCATCACGAAACGAATATCTTTTAACGGAGCCTTATACTCAGCCATGTAACTACCCTCTATCCTCTGTTGATCCAACACGTAACAACCTTGTCTTACAAGGTATTTTTCAATAAAAACCCCGAGCTGCTTGTGGCTATTCGGGTGTGATTTACTTATGTCCGGGAAAACCTAACGCCGCACATTTAAATCATGCGGCGCATTTTAACGTAAAAAGCCCGCGAATGCGGGCTTTTTTTTGAATCAGATTAACTCAAGCTTAGAAAGCGAAGTTATCTTCTTCAACAGCCATCATAGACTCGGCACCCGCTTCAATCATTTGAGCGTGAGCTAAAGTACGTGGCAAGATACGATCAAAGTAGAACTGAGCAGTTTGCAGCTTAGTCTTGTAGAACGCTTCTTCTGTTGTACCTTCTGCTAGCTTCTGCTGAGCAACATCAACCATCTTCGCCCAGAAGTATGCTAAACATACATAGCCTGAGTACATTAGGTAATCAACTGACGCTGCACCAACTTCATCACGATTCTTCATGGCATTCATACCAATCTTCATCGTAATATCGCCCCACTCTTTGTTTAGCTTGGTTAGCGGCTCAATGAACTGCGCCAAACCTTCGTTATCTGCATTTTCTTTACAGAAAGTGTGAACCAACTTAGTGAAGTTCTTAAGTGCAGCACCTTGCGTCATTAGAACTTTACGGCCTAACAAGTCAAGTGCCTGGATACCAGTTGTACCTTCATAAATTAGTGCGATACGCGTATCACGAACGATCTGCTCCATACCCCACTCAGCGATGAAACCGTGACCACCGAATACCTGAACACCGTGGTTAGCAGCCTCGTAACCAGCTTCAGTACAGAAAGCTTTAAGAATAGGCGTTAAGAAGCCTAACATCTCGTCAGCTGCTTTCTTCTCTTCATCACTACCGTGCTCTACCAAATCAGCCTGTTGCGCTGCGTAGTAGATCATTGCACGAGAACCTTCAGCGATAGACTTCTGAGTTAGAAGCATACGGCGAACGTCTGGGTGAACAATGATTGGGTCAGCTTTACCTTCCGGGTTCTTCTTACCAGTCAAAGAACGCATAGCTAGACGCTCTTTAGCGTAAGTTAGCGCACCCTGGAAAGAACCTTCAGCAGCAGCAAGACCTTGAATAGAAGTACCGATACGTGCAACGTTCATGAATGTGAACATGCAGTTTAGACCCTTGTTTTCTGGGCCAATCAACCAACCTTTTGATGCATCAAAGTTCATCACACAAGTTGCGTTACCATGGATACCCATTTTGTGCTCGATAGAACCACAGGTAACGTTGTTTTTCTCGCCTGGATTACCGTCTGCATCTGGCAACAACTTAGGTACGATAAACAGAGAAATACCCTTAGTACCTTCTGGTGCGCCAGGAAGACGTGCTAGAACAATGTGAACGATGTTATCAACCATATCGTGCTCACCGGCAGAGATGAAGATCTTCGTACCCGTGATGTTGTAGCTACCATCAGCATTTGGCTCAGCCTTAGTAGTCAAAATACCTAGGTCAGAACCACACTGAGGCTCTGTTAAACACATGGTACCCGTCCACTCACCGCTGATCAGCTTAGTTAGATAAGTTTCCTGCTGCTCAGGCGTACCATGCTCTTGAATTGTCGCACGTGCACCGTGGCTTAGGCCTGGATACATACCCCAAGACCAGTTAGCAGTACCAATCATTTCACTCAAAGCGATGTTGATGGACTCAGGTAGACCTTGTCCACCGTGCTCAACAGGCGCGTTCATTGAAGGCCAGCCGCCTTCTACAAATTGGTTATATGCTTCTTTAAAACCTGTTGGCGTTTTAACACCATCTTCACTCCAAGTACAACCTTCCTGGTCACCTACTTGGTTAAGAGGAGCTAGTACTTCTTCACAAAACTTTGCACCTTCGCCGATGATCGCTTCGACCATGTCTGGAGAAGCATCATCTGCTCCTATGGTTGCGTAGTGCTGTTCACTGTTCAAAACTTCGTTCATGATGAACTTAATTTCTCGTAGGGGAGCTTTGTATTCTGGCATAGCTAAAAACCTCAAATATATTTATTTACGTTTTAACGCTTGTTAAAAACTAATAAAATTCGTTTATTAACGTCGACTCTTACAGTCAATCAGGTCACCCACCGTATTAAGCTATTCGTTCATAGCAGGTCGTTGAGTGGGTCACTTCAATTCGAGCATTTACTCGATTTTCAAGCATTGAATATCAAACGACTGTTTGAAACATACGTTTGCTTAAAGCCAATGTCAAGATTTCCTTACAAAAAATCCGATAATTCATATGAAAAAAAAGCGCATAGCGGACAGGAAAATACCGCCACCAAACCACGACATATCGGCAAAATTAGTTGTAAAACAGAAGATTAGCAGCTTTTTTAAAAACTGCACTGAAATAGAAAAGGGAATTTGTAATTTTTTATTGTTTTAGATTAGGTCGTCAATATCAGAAACAGTTTTTTGATCAAGTGAAGCAATTCTTTCGAATTCCTGAACACTTAAAACCTGAGCACTGCGTTCATCTTTTCGAGCGTCGGTCTGCTCTTTCTCTTTCTCAAGGCGATCTTTATTCTCTTGAGCTTGTAGCTGTGTTTGCTCTAACTCTTGAGCTTGTAGCTGTGTTTGCTCTAACTCTTGAGCTCTCTTTTCAACCAATTCAGCTTGAGCCTGAGCTATTACCCTTTGAGCCTGAGCTGCCACAGCACGATCCTGACCAGAAGGCTCGGCAGGAGCATTCGCTGCAGCTTTGACCGTATTCATTTTTGAAATTGTAGCTTGAGGGTCATTGGGAATAGGCGATATATCGATTGAAACCTCCCCTCCCACAGCATAACGATTTCCATCAGGGCCAGACTGATAAGTAAATGATGCGGCACCAGCATATTGACCGCCCACCGCTTTATGGGCCTGCTCATGTGCTCTCACTTCCTGATCTCTTGCTCTAAGCTCCGCTATCTGTTCCTCAATAATCGCTTCTTGTTGCTCTTCTATACGGCGTTCACCGGCACTTTCTGTTGAACTTCGCTCAACACTCTGCTGGTCGCCATTCTGAGTTCGCACCTCATCTTCAAGGTCGGAGTCATCACTCCCAACTGTACGACCATCTTCATCAGCAATTAGCTTGCTCGCGACCTCATCGTTCTCAAAAGGCGCTGCTCGTTGATCATCGTCGACATAAAGTTGTTCTTGGTTATTCTTAGCCAATGAAATTCGGCTGTATAACTGGGGAAGGGCTGCATTGGCAGCAGCTTGGGAATTCTCACTTACTGACAGGCCAACTTTAACCGCTGGCGTGGTACTGACCGAAGCCAAGTCTTTTGAACTGGAGTTATTTGAGTTTTGCTCAGACGTCACCGTCTTCTGCTCAGCATGAACTGGCGAAGATAGATTTGTTTGCGGCGATATATTCATAACAAAACCTCTCTATTGAGGTAACTTCCAGCTATTAAATAAAACTTAAGGCCCTCACGTATTAAGCCAAGGTATCAAGCAAGGTTCCTAAAACTTCGTCAGCTGTTTTGACTACTTGCGCCGATGCTTCAACTGACCTTTCATATAATTTTAAATCAACTATTGGTTCAATTACACTAGAACTGGAGCCTTCGCTATTACTTACAGTACTCGCATTCACAATCTCTGTTGCAGCTTTCTGCATACCCTCTTGACCTTGCTGTAAGCCTTGAATACCGGTCTGTAAAACAGTATTTACATTCATGACAAGCACCTATACGAAGTAAAGAATTCAGCAAATATTGTGACTATTTTCTGCGAACACTCTAATACTAATTACTCGAGCAATTCAGACACTGCTCTCCTTATGTATGTTATTTAAGCAAATATCTGTATGTTTTTCAACCAGCCTGATCAAAGCCTTACAAATCTAGACAGTCCAGATTCACATATTTACAAAGCTCCTCAGGCTTACCGCTCTCGCTAAAAGGTAAGTGAGCAATAAGCGGTGCACCTAAAGCCGAGCTTAAAGTCGCTATATTTTCAGCTTCATAGCTCATTGTTTCTCTCGACAAACTATTCGCAACCCAACCAGCTATCTCCAAGCCATCTCTTCTGATTGCCTCTGCACTTAGCATCGCATGATTCAAACACCCCAAACGCAAACCAACAACTAGAATAACTTTATAGTTCAACTGTCGTGCCAAGTCAGCCATCGTTTCTCTTGGGCTAATCGGTACCCGCCACCCCCCTGCTCCTTCGATAAGTGCGAAATCCGGTTTCTTCATCAGCGCTCCACGACAGATACCCGTAATACGCGATGCACTTGGCGTTCGCTTTTCAAGCGCAGCAGCAATATGTGGCGAAGCTGCTTCTTTGAGTAATACTGGGTTAACTTGACTGTACGGTAGATCGACCGACATATGTGACATCAAGGCGACAGCATCTTCATTTCGCATGCTTACTTTATCATTAGCATCTTTATACTCATCAGCACCTGCAGCGATTGGCTTTAGAGCCATCGAACTCAAGCCTTTCGAGTTTGCAGCAGCCAACAGAGCACAGCTGGAAAAAGTCTTTCCAACTTCTGTATCGGTACCCGCGACAAAATATACATTCGCCATCATCTATTACCTTATATTTCTTTAATATTGAGTCAGTCTATTGGCTACAGTTTTCTAGGCTAAGTTACTAGACCTACGCTAAAACTACGTTTTAACCAATACCCCCCACAAAACCTGATATGTTGCGGGCAAATAACCGCCTTCTACACGCTTCGCCTCATAAGCTGAAACAAAGTCTCTTAGCTTGGCCTTGCCTGTCATTCCCGTTGGTCGATGAGCCGTAATGTTATGCGCTCCCAACATTTTTAGCTCACGAGTTAACTCCCGCACTGAAGAGTATCGAAGAACTTTAGCCTCTTGACTAAAGGTGCGAACATCAAACGCTATATTATCCAAGGCCCGCTTATGCTCCTGAAAGCTACCAAACTCATTAACATGCTGAAGTTCATCAACTTCGTGCCACGCTTCTTTTAATTCAAACAAGGAACCGTCAATCAGGGTAGAAAATGCAAACATGCCACCCGGTTTTAATATTCGCTGTACTTCTGCAAACATCTTTGGGAGGTCGGCACACCATTGAATCGCTAAACTGGAAAAAACCAAGTCATGGCTACTGGACGCTATTGGTAAATTTTCGGCGTCGCCAGCAAGCCAAAACTGACCATCAGCCGCATGCTGAGAACGCGCATAAGTGAGCATATCTACCGACAAATCAACGCCCATATACTCTGCGGAAGAAAATCTCTCCTTTAACTTATCAGACGAATACCCGGTACCACAGCCCAAGTCAATCATTCGACGGCAATCGTTTAAGGAAATCTTACTCAAGAGCCTATCAGCAGTCCAACGTTGAAAATGCGCTACTGAGTCATAACTGGCAGCAGCTCGACCAAAAGACCGGGCTATCTGGGATTTTTCTATCGAGTCAATCGTCATAGAGTTTCCAAAAACGAGAACAAGTGCTTTTTAATATCCATAGCATGCCTGGCACAGGGTAAATGCCCCATGTCATTAACTACCTTTACGCGACATTCGTTAGCTACCGGACTCTCAGCAACTTGATTCTCGATATAGATTGCCAAGTCTTGAGCGATTAGACTGTCATGACTACCTAGAAGCCAATACATTGGAGTTGATATATTTTCCAGGCACTGTCTTAAGTCCAAGCTTTTCAGTAAACCTAAACCAAACTCTAAACTAGATTTTGGCGGCAGCGACTCCACTGTATAAACTAAATGCAGGAACTTTTTGTCCAAGTGTCGGTACTGACTTCCCGATAACAGTAAAAAGGAAAAACGACGAACCAGCTGCGACCACTCTTCAGCCTCAACCAAGCCCTGCAACGAATCAAAGTCTTCAGTTGTGACGCCATAGGGCCAACCATCCTGATTAACGAAACATGGGGTCGATTGAAGAAGAGCCACGCCTTCAACAAATCCCTTACGTAACTTTTCAGAACTATAGTTAGACAAATAGTTAAGAGCCAGCTGACCACCAAGAGACCAAGCTGCAACAAGCGTTCCTGGCTGAACACAGTCGTCAATAGCTCGACTACATTCATCCAAGGATGTCAGACCAGCAAGACTCAAGACATCAATAGAATATCCGTCAAAACCTTCTGCAAAAAAGTCTTCCCACATCGAGGTCGGCGCTGACCAGCCATTCACTAACACAATATGTTGCACAGTTTGCTTAGACATCTGGTGTCACAATACCTAAATCTATCGCCATACTGAGGGCATCGAGCAGTTGCTCAACGTGGGCTAGATCATGATCAGCACTAAAGGTCACACGTAAGCGCGAGGTATTAGCAGGAACAGTAGGAGGACGAATAGCGGTTACCAGTATGCCCTGACTAAGCAGGAAGTTTGACAGTGCGATAGCATCATCACTACTGCCGATAATCAAAGGCTGAATAGGACTATTTGATTCAACAAGACAATAACCTAGCGCTTGTGCCTCAAGCCTAAAGTAAGTGATCAAAGAGGATAAATGTGCTCGCTTCTGATCGGCTTTTTTAATCAGATCAAGACTAGCTCGTGTTGCAGCCGCAATCGCCGGTGGCATAGCTGTTGTATAAATATAAGGGCGTGCCGCTTGAGTCAGGTAATCGATTAGAAGCTCTGAACCAGCAACAAAAGCACCTGATGTACCAAAGGCTTTGCCAAAGGTACCCATCAACACAGGAACGTCTTTCTGAGCAAGTCCAAATACATTACATGAGCCTTTTCCCTGTTCACCAATAACACCCAAGCCATGCGCGTCATCAACCATTAATAAGGCACCTTGCGCAGTGCAGGTTGCTGCAATATCTTTCAGGGGTGCGATATCTCCATCCATGCTGAATATGCCGTCACTAACGACTAAGGCCTTGCTTTGTTTCACACCTACCGGCTGACTACGTGTCGAGAGCTTATCTAAATGAGAACTAAGGCTGGAAACGTCATTGTGTAAGTAGCGTTGAAAGCGAGCTCCACTCAATAAGCCACCATCTATAAGCGAGGCGTGGTTAAGCTTATCCTGCAGCACAATGTCGCCCTTTCCTACCAGGGTAGATACCACTGCCAAGTTGGCCATATAGCCACTAGAAAAAACCAGCGCTTTATCACGCCCGGTAAACTCTGCAAGTTCGCACTCTAAGGCTTCATGTTCTTGATGATGCCCAACGACAAGATGCGAGGCGCCACTGCCCACACCACTCCTGTCGATACAGGATTTGGCTGCTTTCTTCAGCGCAGTATTCGCTAAACCTAGATAGTCATTACTACAAAAGGAAAGAAGCTTACGACCATCAACAAGCGGTTCAATCTGCTGAGGCGAACTTAGCAAGCGATGAGAACGCAATAAACTCTTAGCTTTTAGAGCGTCAATCTCTTGCTGCCAAAGGTCTTCAAAAATAGACATAAACTAAACCAATTACTGCTTATACAGCTAACAAAACCTATCTACTCAGAAGAAAGGATCAGTGGCCTAAT
>NZ_LWGA01001121.1:0-1040 GCF_001635235.1 Oleiphilus sp. HI0117
GACCGGAGGCACGTCTGATTTAGACATCAGCAGCTTGCGACCATGTGTCGCATGTTCCTTGACGAGTTCATATTCCTCGGAATTTAAGGATCCTTCTTTATTCAGCACCTCGATGGGTATATTAATCTTTCCCACATCATGCAGCATCGCCGCAACGCCTAGGTCTTCAAGCTCCTTTTCCAGCAGCTCCAGCTCACGCCCAAGTGCAACAGCCATGATAGATACACGTAAACTGTGTTCTGCCGTGTAATCATCTTTGTCTTTAATCTGAGTTAGCCAGAGCATGGCATTAGGGTTTTTTAGTACGCTTTTCACGCAACTTTTAACAGCTGTTTTTACCTCAGTGGTATTTATCTCCTGAGATAGACGGAGGGCACTAAGGGCATGATCAACTGTCTTCTTCGCATAGTCATAGTCAGATACGGCGACAGCCAACTCTCGTTCAACAGGTACTTTATAAATCCGGCGACTTTTGACATCAGTACGATTCTTTCGTTTTTCCCTATAAGTAATTTCTGTCTGAGTCACATCTATATAAACATATTCACAATACTCATTCAGTTGATCGATCTCTTCTTCACTGCTAATCAGAAAACCTTGAAACAGAAACGGGGTATCAACCCAAGGTCTATCCAATTCTACAACATACATACCAACACGAAGCTCAGTCGTCGCTATCTTTTCGCGAACCAATTTCTTATTGATATTGTAATGGTTGTAATTGTGCTCACCGATCATCCAGGTGCCCTCTACAGTTTATTGACCTTGTTAGTTTAGCCTATAAAAACACTAGTGTTAATTTGCATGTAAAACTGACCCGGCTTTTGCACTTAATTTTGACCCGCCTGAGAGGCCAGATTATGGCCTGAACTTTTCTTTTATTTCCAGTTTTAAATTCGTTTATTAGTAGATTCTTTGTAGCGGTAACTTTCGTTACCTGTTTCAATGATGTGACAGTGATGCGTTAGTCGATCAAGTAATGCGGTTGTCATCTTTGCGTCACCGAAGACTTGGCTCCACTCTGAAAAGCTTAAGTTAGT
>NZ_LWGA01001122.1:0-769 GCF_001635235.1 Oleiphilus sp. HI0117
TAAGTCATGAGCCCAGGGTAATACAGACATGTTATTTCGCATAATAGAAACAATCGAAGCGAGTGGAGCTCGATCACAATAAACCACCTTCGCTCTCGGCATCACCTTCATAATGAAATCGATTAGGAATATGTTTTCTAGAGACTTATCAGTAAAACGTTTTACGTCGCTTGATGAATCTTCCGGCAATAAGCCATGTCGCATATAAGAAGATTCGAGCTGACTAACGAAAGCTTCCCAAAAGTTTTGTCCACCACTTTGATAAGCAACGGCTAATGCCTCAATAACGGACCCGGTTTCTTCACCTTTGCCAACATTCTGAGGCCCATGACAAATGATATTTTCCAACAAGGTTGAACCACAACGTGGCACACCAATAATAAAAACAGGTTCGAGATTAGCAAGTCGAGAAGTAAAATGTGCAGAATCAGGTGGCGTCAACTGAGGCAATGCCTGCAGATAAAACTCGGTACTTCTCGGAAATTGAGTAATCGAACTGTAAATTCGATGCGCAGCGACAAGATGCTCCATCTCAACTAGCGGCTCACCTTGCTTTTTAGCAAAATTTGCCAACAACCATTGATAATAAAAGCGATTGTCTCCCTCTAAAGTAGCCTCATCAACATCGATTAAGCGTTGATACAATTCGGGGTGAAGACTCTCTGCATCCAATTGAACAAGGCGATATGCAAACGACAGGTTTTCAGGGAAGTCTTCCGAACCTTTATTCAATACATCTTTAGCGACAGCCAACTGTCCGTGATCAACA
>NZ_LWGA01001123.1:0-1810 GCF_001635235.1 Oleiphilus sp. HI0117
TGGGTCACAAAATCTGTTTAACTCTATACTCATTCTTATATCCAATAATTGTTACGTTAAAGGCCATTCACCCACTGGAATGTTGTCTAGGCTGTAAGCAATATAGTCTTCTAGCATTGCTTTTCTTGCTTTGTCAGAGCTATAAGACTTTTCATTCTGATAATAAGCGGTTCTCTCTCTTTGCCATACTGCTCCGTTCTGCTTTGACTCAAGACGCTTTTTAACAATGGATAGATAATAGCCTGCTTCCTCATCTTCAACACCGATACTACGCAAGCCCTGCTCTGCATGATCAATGCTTTGGGAAAGAATATCGATAATGGGCTGATCACGACAACCTGAACGCTGAGGGTCTGGCCAAACGATTCGTGCACCCAAGCCAAATTGCGCGGCGCGATAGAAGTTAAACTCCGCTAAATGAAAAGGTAAAGCAGGCATCAGCTCATTCATTTTGTCGCGATAGTACTCTGCCAGACCGATATACAGTGCTGCATTGGCAACCATATCAACCGCGCTGGGCCCAGCGGGCAAAGACCTTAGTTCTATCCGTAAATGGCCTTCATCAGCATCGTCATATACCGGTCGATTCCACAACCAAACAGAGCTTTGATGAAGTCGCAACTCTGATAAGCTAGGTGCTTTCCCTTCTGCCATCTGGGCTTCTGGGTCCTGTTCACTGCATATTGGCAATAAAGGTGAAAATATCGAAGCTGTTTCCTGAAATAATTCCAAAGCAGAGCGGCGTACCCAGCCTTGCCCAAAACTTACCCTAGAAGGCTCGTTCCATCGGTATCTATCTTTTATTCGCGTATCGATAGACTGCTTAAACAAAGGTACTCGTGTTTCACACCAGAGGTCGTGACCAAATAAACCGGGTGAATTAGCACCTAAAGCTAACACTAAAGGCGTCACCATTTGAAAGGCATTGAAGGTATTTGCATAGTCTTCAGGGTCGACTCGATAATGAATCTGGAATGAAGTATTCGCACCTTCCAAGGTAACGTCCTGCATATCCATTTGTAAAGGAGGTCTACCGTTAATATCAATTTCAAATTCACGCCCACGACGTTCAAACAATTGCTCAACCAAGGTTCTATAACGCTGGCGGTCCGTCATACAAACAGGCCCGAAATGAGAATTATCCAGCGTAGGAAGTATACCGACAGGAAATATGCGACCTTCATATTTTGCAGCAATATCATTTAGCTTCGACAGCTGGCGGCAAATCTCATTTTCTGTCGACTTAAACGGCGCATCCGACAGGGAATATGGAGTCAGGTTATATTCCAGGTTATAGCGGTTAATCTCCAGAGTCAGTTGTTTGTCATCAGCAGCATCTAAGATTTCTTGATTCAGCAACAAGGGCTCTCCCTTGCTATCAACAATATACATTTCGAGCTCGGCACCCAAAATAGCACTACCCGGTTTCTTTTTTCCAAAGCCTGTCTGTGACAATAGGGAGCTCAAGCTGGAAAGGTTGGTCTGCAGTTTTTTTTCAAAGTCTCGATAATCACTTTCTGCAAAACTGCTCTTATCTATATCAATTCCCATCTATCCGTACTCTGTATCAATGGTGCTTTCTCGGCGTTTTTCAAGGTAGTTGTCGCCTGAGCATTTAAGCTGCTTGTTTTTCCTTCTCCGGGTTCAACTTAACGTCACCCACTTTCTCCCAGTTCCGCGTAGCTTTTGACCACCTTATTTGGTTCTTTCTTTTCATCTTGCGATAAAGCTCATCCCTCTTCGATAATATTTCTTCATCCAGACCTAAGTGCCTTTGCTCTGGGGTAACAAAGTTAATTCGACTATGCCG
>NZ_LWGA01001124.1:0-693 GCF_001635235.1 Oleiphilus sp. HI0117
GTACCGTACCATAAAGAAAGCTTTGTTTGTTCAAAAAAATTGCGCCTTTTGAACCACTCAGGGTTCTGCTGGGTGATGCTAAAATTTATGTCGAAGGCTTCACTGCCTGTTTGATTCGTGTAGTTGCCAGTGGGAATTTTAAGTGTAGCGTTGTATTGAGTATCGGAGATTTCTTTCATTTTCCATGCGAATGAAACCTCGGTGTCACCCCATGAAGACGCTTCCCGCTGAAAAGATAATACCTGCTGATTTTCAGAATAGAGTGTCCAGTTGAACCTATCGTGTTGCTTATCGGAGCGGCCATTTTGTGGAAGTGCTAATGCATCATGGAAGTGGAAAATAAATCGATCACCTAAACCGCCGCCATGTTTTATCCAGGACGCGTCTACCAGAATGCGAAGCTGTTGAGAATATTGGTATGAAACTGTGTTTCTAAATCTCCAGGTTTCTCCGTCTATGCGAAAATAGTCGCCATTTTTATCTGTAGTGCTGATGTAATTGGTGAGCGAAGCGTCTGATTGTAAATGAATCGATCCGATTTGCTCATTTGGGTAAAAGCTAGCTCTTGGGAGAGAGAAAAGCATAGCAATAGGGCTGTTGTTTCGAGCGTCTATTGTCTCGCTATTATAGGTTTGTGCAGCTTGTAATTGAGAGCTAAAAAGCACGATGTAGCAAAGGGTAGTAAGTATAGAG
>NZ_LWGA01001125.1:0-2737 GCF_001635235.1 Oleiphilus sp. HI0117
CTATCATTACATCAATGGCTTTGCAGAAATTTTAAGAGTAATGGCAAATAAGGCTTTTCCCGATATGACGATTGATCGTGCCCAACAGGACATCATGGCTATATCCTTAGTAGGAGCAATGCGCCAGGCAGCGACAAACTGGTTAGTGAGTGATTATAAAACGGAACGAAAAGAGCTAGTTGCCGCCACCAGTAAGTTATTTTTAGGAATCATTAAGTTGATTGAAGCGTAGCGCTCTCACACAAAAAAGACGGCAACAAAAACCTGCTGGCAGAGCCTGCCCATTGTAATTTTCGAATAAATAATCATTTCCGTAGATAGAGGGTGTCACTCCTCACTGGAACCTGCCCCGCGTTAACCCGCTAGCGAGCCATGGAAGGCTCTGTCTACAAGTTTGTATTATTCATCACACCGGAGGCAAAGAATAGCTGCCGGTCACATGCGCCACAACATCCTCAGCCCCTTCGCTTCGGATCGAAACTTCACAAAATGCTATACGCTTACCCAACTTCAATATCTTTCCTTCTGCGATCAAGTCGCGCTGTTCAGGCCGCTGAAGAAAATTAATATTCAGGTTACTGGTTACCGCCATCGCGACCTCGCCCAGGCTTCCAAGTATCGCAGCATACATCGCCGTATCACCTGCGGTCATCATAACCGGGCCCGATACCGTGCCACCCGGCCGAATACATTTATCTTGAAAAGGAATTCGAATCCGCGCGTAGCCGGGCTTGATCTCCTCGATTTTCAAGTCGATATCCTCAGCCATTGGCACCCACTCTCTTATGCGGGCTTGCACATCTGCGGCCTGTAATGTCATGTTCTACTCCAAGATTGTATTAATTATTTGATTCAGGACTATACGATCAGCACTTAGCTATTTAAAATACGCCATTATATTTTTACACTCAAAGGAAATCATTGCCTCATGCGCGCAAGTCGTTTTTTAATCGCTACTCAAAAAGAAACTCCAGCTGACGCTGAAGTCATCAGCCATCAGCTAATGCTTCGTGCAGGCTTGATTCGTAAACTCGCATCAGGTTTATACAACTGGATGCCCATGGGTTTAAGAGTGCTACGTAAAGTAGAAGCGATTGTTCGTGAGGAAATGGATAAGGCTGGCGGACAAGAACTTTCTATGCCTGTTGTTCAGCCTGCAGAACTTTGGGAAGAGTCTGGTCGCTGGCAGCAATATGGCGGTGAGTTATTGCGTATCAAAGATCGTCACCAACGAGACTTTTGCCTCGGCCCTACGCATGAAGAAGTGATCACCGACCTGGCTCGCAATGAACTGAGCAGCTATAAGCAATTACCGGCAAACTTTTATCAGATCCAGACAAAATTTAGAGACGAGCGCCGCCCGCGCTTTGGTGTGATGCGTGCCCGTGAGTTTTTAATGAAAGATGCCTACTCTTTCCATGCGACTCAGGATTCTCTGGACGAGACCTATGAACTCATGTACGACACCTACACCAATATATTTACGCGTCTTGGTCTAGACTTCCGCGCTGTGCAGGCTGACTCAGGCAGCATCGGCGGCAATGCTTCACATGAATTCCATGTGCTGGCCGATTCAGGTGAAGACGATATCGCTTTCAGCACAGAAAGTAACTATGCAGCCAATATTGAGCTGGCTGAAGCCCTCGCACCTGAAGGTGAGCTAGCAGCACCAAGCAAAGCCATGGAAGAAGTCGCTACGCCTGAACAGAAAACCATTGAAGAGGTCACTTCTTTCTTATCTGTTCCCGCTAGCTCGGTTATCAAAACCTTACTGGTTCTTGGCGAAGAAGATGAAGACGGCAATGCACCCTTGGTAGCGCTGGTATTAAGGGGCGACCACAGTTTGAACGAAATCAAAGCTGAAAAACTTGAAGGCGTCGCCTCTCCCTTAGTGTTCGCAAATGAAGAACAGGTGAAAGCCGCAACGGGAGCGAATATAGGTTCCATTGGCCCGGTCGGACTAAAAGACATCACTGTATTTGTCGATCGCACCGCTGCACTGTGTTCAGACTTCACTTGTGGCGCGAATAAAGATGGCGTTCATTTAACAGACGTCAATTGGCAAAGAGATCTTGAACTAGGTGAAGTCGTTGACCTGCGTAACGTTCTTGAAGGTGATACCAGCCCTGACGGCAAAGGTACACTCGAAATCAAACGCGGTATCGAAGTCGGTCATATCTTTAAGTTGGGCAACAAATACAGTTCCGCAATGAATGCCTCGGTATTAAACGAAAATGGCAAAGCCACCATTATGGAGATGGGCTGTTACGGCATCGGTGTATCGCGTATTGTCGCGGCAGCTATTGAACAAAATAACGATGACAATGGCATTATCTGGCCTGAATCGATAGCGCCTTTCCAAATCGCGCTCATCCCACTCAATGGTCATAAGTCTGAGCCTGTTGCCAATAAGACTGAAGAGATCTATCAGCAGCTTGTTGACCTAGGTGTTGATGTACTCATGGATGACCGAAATGAGCGTCCAGGTTCCAAGTTTGCTGACATTGAGCTGATTGGTATTCCTCACCGAGTTGTTATTAGTGACCGAGGCATCAAGGCTGGCACACTAGAATACAAAGGCAGAAATGACAGCGATAAGCAGGATGTTGCTATCGATGACATCATGGCCTTACTAGCAGATAAGCTTGGCTTCACTATTGCTTAGGGTTTGTCGATGAGAGCGATGACTCCACAAGGTCTTTATCAGCTCTTATTCGTGCTGGTTATTTCTCTGTCT
>NZ_LWGA01001126.1:0-834 GCF_001635235.1 Oleiphilus sp. HI0117
TAGGTATCACCTCTAAAAGCAATATAGCGGATGTGATAAGTGGCGAATGTTCTCTGCGTGACGTTTTGGTTGATGGGCCCAAAGGAATAAAAGTAGTACCAGCTTCATCTGGTACGCAAAAAATGGTTTCTTTGAATCCAATGGAACATGCCGGTTTAATTAATGCCTTTAGTGAAATTTCTGAAGATCTCGATGTCCTGATTATTGATACCGCAGCAGGTATATCCGATGGTGTTGTTTCGTTTCTTAGGGCTGCGCAAGAAGTTATTGTTGTCGTATGTGATGAGCCTACATCGATTACCGATTCATATGCGCTAATTAAATTGTTAAATCGCGATTACGATATGTACCGTTTTCGTGTACTGGCGAATATGGTTAAAACGCAGGAAGAGGGGCGCCACCTCTATTCCAAGCTTGCTCACGTTACTGAGAGATTTCTCGATGTTGCTCTGCAGTATGTTGGGTCAATCCCTTTCGATGAGTCGGTGAAAAAAGCAGTGCAGCGTCAACGGGCTGTTTCTGATGTGTATCCTCGTGCAAAAGCATCGTTGGCATATAAGACGCTTGCCCAAAAAGCGGATAGCTGGCCACTGCCTTCTTCTCCAAAAGGTCATTTGGAGTTCTTTGTTGAGCGCCTGGTTCAGGCTACCTCAAACTAGAACGTGTTTAGTTCCGGTGTCATAGGCTGATGTATACAGACGCTCAAGTAAAACGTGCCGATGATTTGATTCGGTCTCATGCGCCTTTAGTCAAAAAAATTGCGCATCATTTGATATCTCGTCTACCGTCTAGCGTTCAGGTCGATGATTTAATTCAGGCTGGTATGATCGGGTT
>NZ_LWGA01001127.1:0-1313 GCF_001635235.1 Oleiphilus sp. HI0117
TAACGAGCTTTCTTTAATTTTTGATAAAATGGGCATCGACACCCTGGAAGTACTCGAAGCCGCTGGCACAAAGTGGAACTTCCTCCCCTTCCGCCCAGGCTTGGTTGGCGGTCACTGTATTGGTGTAGACCCATACTACCTAACACATAAAGCGCAATCGATTGGTTACCACCCAGAAATCATTCTTTCCGGGCGCCGTATTAACGATAACATGTCTGCTCATGTTGCCGAGAAAGTATTGAAGCTTATGACCAAGAAGAAAATTCAGGTTGTTGACGCAAACATTCTGGTCATGGGGCTTACATTTAAAGAGAACTGCCCTGATATTCGCAACACCAAAGTGACTGATGTTATTACAGAGCTCCAGGGCTACCACGCCAATATTGACGTCTATGACCCTTGGGCAGATGCAGAAGAGGTGAAGCATGAGTATGGGCTTAACTTGATCAGCGAACCTAAACAAGATCACTACGATGCAGCAGTCATTTGCGTATCACACGACCAGATCAAAGAAATGGGTATCGCAGAAATCCGTAAGCTATGCAAAACCAATAACGTTATCTTTGATGTGAAATATCTATTCGACAAAGATGATGTTGATGCGCGTTTGTAAGCCTCAGCTCGGCATTGAATTAAGAGCCCGGTAGTTACCGGGCTTTTTTGTTATCCGCTTGCGATTCGATAATTAGCACCACATGGCAACCATTGGCACTCACTACATCCTCAGCGCGCTAGGCGGCGCGAGAAAAAAAGGCGTCGATACTCGCCAACTGCTAAAGCAAGCGCGAATATCCGAACTTCAACTCAGAAACCCCAGAGCACGCTTCCCGGTAGAGTCGGTTGCCAAGCTCTATTCAAGTATTGCAGAGACCCTAAATGACGAGTTTATGGGCTTCACTGAAACCCCCATTAAGCTCGGAACCTTTGCCCTCATGGCTGAATGGGTCAGTTACAGTCATAACCTCGAAGAACTATTGCATCGAGGGATTCGCTTCTATAACCAGATCAACAATGAAATAAAGGTTTCTCTTGATGTCGAAGGAGAGCACGTATATTTCACCTCAGAGTTCAACACTCCGGAATTAGATTTCGAGCACTTTTATATCGAGTACTGGCACGTCATTTGGCACCGCTTTGCAAGTTGGTACATTGGCAAACCCATTAAACTAATTGGCGCCTATATTAATTACACCCCCATTGATCATGAAGAATTTGAGCTCTTGTTTCGCTGTAAAACTAACCAAAAGAGCAAATTCAACCGCTTAGTCTTCCATCGGAAGTATCTCGAAGAGCCTTTGATCAAAACTACTCGC
>NZ_LWGA01001128.1:0-628 GCF_001635235.1 Oleiphilus sp. HI0117
ACTACATTGACCTAAACGATGATTACAGAATTACCTCATACTACCCTAATGACGATCTTTCGTTAAAAGAGCTCATAAGCAAAATCCAATCTACGGATATAGATGAAAAGCAACATGCAATTTTAGAAATAATCAGAGAAGAATTGGTCGGAGAAGTTTTTTATTTTTTAGCAGAAAAAATAACTAGCCTCGATATCGGAATGGACTTGCTTACGGAACCGCCCTCAATAATAACCGAACTATTGAAAGATTTTTCCGTACTAGAGGTCTGCGGCTGCATTGAAAGCTCTGTGAACAAGTTTGATCAGAACAAACTTCGCATTCTAAAATGCACTAGTGACGATGACGGTATCGTCAATACTATATGTAATGCAATTGATCGTCAGGATAGATATCACTTTGCCGCCAGACCAACTAAGACCAGTAACCTAATGTACCTTCTAACAGAACATCTGACTGAAATCGGGCCTGACTACTGGAAAAACGAAAGATTGTGGCGCAAATTAGAGCTTCAGGATATTGAATCTAAATTAGAGAGCCTATCTTTCTCTGCGTGCGAATAGCTACTTACTGAATCAAACACCCTAAGGCCAATCAAGCATTACATAACTTTAATAAATATATATTC
>NZ_LWGA01001129.1:0-909 GCF_001635235.1 Oleiphilus sp. HI0117
TAGCAGTCTATTAGGTTAGAAAAAAATAGACTGCTATATGAGCTTTTACTAATTTTGATCAGGGATATTAATGGTTAGGTCAAATCCGCCGCCAACGCGCGGGGTAATTTGAAGCGGACCTTCATCAATACCGTGAGGAAGTTCAATTTTGTCAATTTGAGGAAGGTTGCCAATTGAAAAGGTAAGTTGATTGTCCTGTCTACTTAGCCCAAGATCGTTGGCACCGTCGCCACCAATATAGACAAAGTCGAAATCACCCTCGGGTACCGCGTAGCGTGTATCGTTCATGACTTCTTCCATTGTGCGAGTGTTAACCTCGTCGTAGGTTGGGATCACAACGTCAATAGGCGCGATGGTTGCTGAAGCAATCGCTGCATTTCGTAGCATTTCTTCACTGAGTAGGACAGAGCTGGCAGTGCCATCGACGTGGTTCTGTTGGTGCCCTAGCTTATCCATATCCTGGTCTACATTTTCAACCGGGGCAATTGTCAGGCTGGAGTAAGTTTTTTGAGTTGTCTCAATTTCCTGCTTTTTAGGCGTGACAATAATTGTCGAGTCCTTGATATAGGTTTCGGTTAACTCTGAACTGCTAAGAGATTTAACTTCTGCGCCAGCCATTAGTGGCAGTAGTAATAAAGGTGACGCTTTTAGGATGATGCTAGAGCTAGTGTTCATATTCGGTGCCTGCGATATTATACGATCAGCAGAATAACAGGTGAAAAAGTGAGCAACCTGTCAGCTATACTGTAATTATTTAGGCTGAGATCCGCTAATGCAAGGTTTATAGTCTATGTTTCTGTTAAGAAAAGTAATTATGCGGGATGTGTCTAGTTGAAGTTGCCCTTAGCTGAAAGAGTTGGTGAGATGATTGCGTCACGCAGTAAGCGAAGTGACTACTTTCGATTATCC
>NZ_LWGA01001130.1:0-1003 GCF_001635235.1 Oleiphilus sp. HI0117
ATCGCACACTCAAGCAGGTTATTTAAAGCTCTTCACGAGACTTATTCAGATTTGAACAATTAAGATTCTTGGAAGCAAGGTCGTTTTTCAAGAGAAGATGGCCTCAAACTGGACATAAGCAAAATATAGGAAGGGAGGTGCGAACACCTCCCGTTAGGCCTTACTGCCCCGTAAAGTTAGAAGCCAAGTACTTTCCGTTGATCGTAAAGAAAACGTAAAGCGTTTGCTTTTTAGGGTCTTCGATGGACTCATTCTCAAATGTAACGACCCATTCTGGGCCATGTCCGAATGATTTTTCCTCGACTGATTTAGAAGTTACGCTAGACCAAGATGCGTCAATTTTGCCCTTCTTGGCCAACTTCCAGACATGCTTTGTTGCTTTATTGATAGCTTGCTCACTAGTGATAGGTTTATGTTGATGCCCGTGGGAATGACCACTTCCTGGTCCTGCCAATGCAGTTTGCCCGAATAGAAACATAACTAAGATCAATGGAGCGCTAATTAAGTATTTCATAAATTAAGCAACCTTTGTAAGGCTTACATTTCGTAAGCTATTGATATATATAAAGTTCAATTCTGTAAGGAATTTGCCGTTTTTTTCACTCATTATTTGCACCTATAGAATCTGTATTTTTCTACCTTAGCATCAACGCAGCACGCTATAAATCCATAAATCACCATTCTTGCCTTCTACTTCTGATAATTGCCTTTGTGAGAGAAGCGGACTTTGATCTATGGCGACTTAGTGCCAAAGGCAGACCTACGAGCTTGTTTCACGTTTGGCCCGATTGCCATAAACAATGTGGCGCAGATTCATTATTTATTACGTAGTTGCTGATATTTTATACTAGATTCATAACTATTTAGTATGTCTTTTGATACTTCATGTTCGGCGTCGAAATAGTCACAGATGACTCTAACTTTTTTTAATAGCCCTCTCTGTGTGAAAGCCGAAGCACCGATCCATACTTCACCCTTGCTACCAATTAATACAGCGTGGTAC
>NZ_LWGA01001131.1:0-8789 GCF_001635235.1 Oleiphilus sp. HI0117
TCGACCACTCGTAAAGTTATTTCGCTTGGACATCGTGGTTCGAATAAAGCGCTCATAATGCCCCAAATCCAAATCAGTTTCGGCACCGTCTTCGGTAACAAATACTTCACCGTGCTGAAAAGGACTCATCGTGCCTGGATCCACATTTATATATGGGTCCAGTTTAAGCATTGTTACTTTCAGCCCTCGAGCTTCTAAAATAGCAGCCAATGAAGCTGAAGCGATGCCTTTCCCTAAGGAGGATACAACACCACCTGTCACGAAAATAAAACGTGTCATGCAAATCCCGTCAATATCTCAGACAAAGAGCTTTCCATACCTTGCGCCACGCAAAGTTCAGTTAACTCAAATATTTATGTAGAAGGGGGAGATTTTCATCTCAAGATGGGGCGCCAGATTACCAGAAAGCGAGGTTTCACTCAAACTAAATGTGCGTTCAATCACAGCTAATATCTCTTCTGCAAAGGCCTCATAGCTAAATTAAATTTATAGTACCTGGCCTGGCAGAGGCTGACATTGTCTTTTATCATAAACATAAGCCAAAAAATGGAGCTAATTCGTGTATCGCCCCCACCCCCAAACTCATGACAATTCAATAGTGCCCAGCGCTCTGAAAAAGTCGAAAGCAGGCTTTTCGTGCTCAGCAATAGCCGTGGTTTCAAGCCTATTATTTATACTGTCCTTTTCATTAAGTTCAGCCTTACATGCCAAACCTTTAATTGTCGGCGTTGCGCCCTCGTTCCCCAAACCCGTTGCCGAACTGGAAGCTCTTGAAAAACAGATCGTTAAGAAAAAAAGCAAGTTTGCGGTGAAACAAAAGAAGCTAGACCAACAACTCAGCTATGCAACATCAAGCAGCTCTCTTCCTACTAAAACAGTAGCATGGCAAAACGTAATTTCTTTTTTGGAACAAGCCTCGGGAATTGAACTTAAATATGAAGCTGCCAGCAGCCAACTCGATTTTGAATTAAAACTGGCCAAAGGGCATTACGACCTTGCCTACACTACCCCTTTGCAGTTTCATGCATTTAAAGAGTTTCCGGGCTACCAGGCCCAGGTCAAACGCAAGTCACAGCCAATCAGAGGACTAATATTCGTTAAGAAAACTGGACCAATTAAGACCTTGGCAGAGCTAAGAAATTCAACCATTGCGTTTCCTGGCTTGCTAGATTTTGCCGCCAGCGTAGTGCCGAGAGAAAGCCTGAATAAACTTAACTTCGATATCATCCCCCAGTTTTTATCTAGTCAGTCAGCGGTCTACAAAGGCGTCGCTAATGGGGATTACATCGCCGGTGGCGGAACTGATGAGAGCTTTAGAGCACTCCCCCCTGAAATACGTAGTCGCCTGAGAATGCTCTGGGACAGCCCCGGGTTTTCTCCCTACCCTCTTATCGCACACCCTCGCGTCGATTTTTTCTCGCTCACCAAGTTAAAGCGGGCGTTTGTGAATATGATTAAGGATGACGAAGGGGTAAAGCTTCTTAAATATATTTTTGTTGAAAACGGCTTTGAGGTTGCTAAAAACAGCGACTGGGATGAAATTGGCCTGATCGACCTCCATATCCTTAACGGTACTTCGAAAAAATCTCATGCAGAGTAAACAGGTCTACCTCTTTGGAACTTGCCTAATAGATTCCTTTTACCCGGAATCAGGTATGGATGCGATTGCTCTGCTTGAACTATGTAATTATCAAATAGTATTTCCTCAAGCGCAAACCTGCTGCGGACAGCCTCCCTATAATTCGGGTGAAGCAAGCCCAGCCAAAGATGTCGCCTGGCACACCATTCAGGTTTTTTCCGACAAAAAGTTACCTGTTATCGTACCTTCAGCCTCTTGTGCGGCCATGATCAAGCATCACTACCCGACTCTCTTCGACACGGGTTCCACAGAGCATAAACAAGCAATAGAGCTGAGCTCGAGAACCTACGAGCTTATCGAGTTTCTAGAGCCCATCCTCCCATACAATAAGCAAATCGACAGCTCCCACACTCATATCAGTCTTCACCGATCCTGTAGCGCCCTTAGGGAGATGGAAGTCGCAGAACCATGGCTATCAATTCTAAGAAAGCTAGATGGCGTCGAGGTATCCTTACCAACACTAGAGCAGGAGTGCTGCGGATTTGGGGGAACCTTTGCTATCAAGTCTCCTGAGATTTCTGCCGCCATGACAGCAGACAAATGTGAGCACTTACTATCACCAAATACTCAGTCTATATTAAGCGGTGATTGTGGCTGCATTTTGAATATTAGCGGACATATCAAGCATTCAGGCGACAAGCGTCCTTGCACCCATATCGCGAGATTTATTGCTCAGCGTTTTGGAATACAACATGACTGACGACGCGCACTCAAACTTCGCCACTCGCATAAAAAGCGCACTAGAAGATACGCAGCTACGCTCCAACTTCCGCGGCGCCATGGACTTTCTACGCAATAAACGCAAACAAGCCTTCAGTGATGAAGAGGAATGGCAAACCCTTAGAGAACAAGGTGCAGCAATAAGACAGAACGTCGTCGAGCGTTTACCTGAACTGCTAGAGCAACTAGAACAACAATGTAGCAATAACGGCATTCAGGTACATTGGGCAGAAACCGGGATCGAAGCTAACCAAATTGTTCTCGACATAGCACAACGTCGCAAAGCCAAACTTGTTATCAAAGGAAAGTCGATGGCGAGCGAAGAAATCGAATTGAACAATTTCCTCCAGAGCCATAATATTGAAGCCATTGAATCGGATATGGGGGAGTACATTGTGCAGATTGCCGATGAAACACCGTCTCATATCATCATGCCCGCCATCCACAAAAACAAACAGGAAATTGCTCAACTATTTGAAAAGAAGCTCAAGTTGAAATGCGACCCGAACGACGTTGATGGCATGATTGGTCTGGGTAGAAGAATCCTCAGGGATAAATTTGAAAAAGCAGACATTGGCATTTCGGGCGTCAACTTTGCTGCTGCCGAGTCAGGTACGCTTTGCCTGGTAGAAAACGAGGGTAATGGACGCTTATCTACCACAGCTCCTCCGGTGCACATTGCAATTATGGGCCTGGAAAAAGTTATTCCAAGCCTGAGAGAACTACCAACACTACAACGCCTTCTCACTCGTTCCGCAACCGGCCAACATATCACCAGCTACCTCAACTTGATTAGCAGCCCGCGTCAAGCAGGAGAACTTGACGGCCCCGAGGAAGTTCACTTAATTATTCTCGACAATGGCCGCTCACTCATCCAACAAGATCCGGAGCTGAAAACCACTCTCGCTTGTATTCGCTGTGGTGCATGCATGAATCACTGCCCGGTCTATACCAAAATAGGCGGACATGCTTACGGCACAACCTACCCCGGCCCTATTGGGCAGGTTGTTATGCCTCAACTTAAGGGTATGGCAAGTCATGGGGAGCTTCTAAATGCCTGCTCCCTTAATGGCGCCTGCGGGGAAGCCTGCCCAGTAGATATTAAACTGCCTCAACTTATCCGTAGTTTGAGAAACAAACAACAAGCTACTGGCTCGACGCTAAAGGTAGAATCGTGGATCTGGCGTTTGTGGAAAGTGATCCATACCCACCCCAAACTCTATCGCCTAGTCACCAAGCTCATGGGCGCCTTCCCTTTCATCAGCACTTGCTACCCAAAAGCATGGCGCAATACCCGAACACCGGCTCGCCCAAGTGCACGTACCCTTCACGAGAGGCTAAAGCATAGCCATCAAAAATTTGATGGACAAAGCAAGGAGCCACGCCAATGAACCAAGCTAAACTGAACATACTCTCACGCCTAAAACGCTCCAAGGGTTTTAAAGCACCAGAACGCGAGGGTTTGCCTAGCTCCCATAGAAGTCGTAGTGGTATTGTTCAAGCTGAAGATTTGCTTAGGCAGCTGATCTCAAAACTAGAAGAAAATCACGCAGAAGTACATCGAGTTAGCGCGCTTAAGTGGAAAACAACACTTACTGACATCATGGAAAGAGAAAAAGCCAAGCACTGCTTATTAGGGAATAATCTTGCATACCAAAGCGAAATTGAACAAGCTCTGCGCCTTCATAATAATAACATCAGCATTACACGCTACTCACAAGCTTATGAAACCCTTCGGGAAACCTTATTCCATAACATCGATATCGGCATCACCCTTGCACAGGGAGCAATAGCCGAAACCGGAACCTTATTGCTGCTGCCAAATAAAGACGAACCTAGAATGATGTCGCTTGTGCCACCAATACATCTAGTGCTACTACAAGAGGATCAAATCTACCCGGATTTATCAAGTTTGCTCAATGATGAACCTTGGGGTCAATGCGAGAAAATGCCAAGCAATGTTTTGTTTATTTCCAGCCCGTCGAAAACAGCAGATATACAACAAACACTAGCCTATGGCGCTCATGGACCCAAAAAGCTGATTGTCTTAGTTCAAGAAAACGCAGAGATATAGAGTGCTAAGGAGCAACGCTCAGCTCATCCAGAATCGATTCACTATCACCGCCTCCCGTTCTTAAACAGGGGAAAACCAATAGAATTTCGGTGCATTGCTCCGAGTCAGTGGAATAACTTATCGCCCCCCCTAAAGCGCTCATGACCCGTCGATAATAGACGGTCGCCAGATCAAGGTTAGATGAATCTTCATCCACAACTCTTAAACCTTCTAGCTGAGAACGCTGAACACCTTCTTTATAACGCAATAATAATACATTACGGCCACCCTCAACCCGACTATCAATAGTGATCTCTTCGCCTTTAGCCACGACAGAGTGATTGATGGCCGTTTTTAGTATGTTAAACAAAGCATAAATCAATAACCATTCATCACCTTTGAACAAGAAGTCTTGGCGTAAGTCTGTTCGTATTCTCTCTCGCTCTCCTGGCATAAACACATACTCTGCCAAACTCTTCGTTACTACACTCTGAATTGAAAGCACCTTGAAGGTACTTACATCGATGGGTTCATCCTTCACCAGACCTAGACTCATGTCGATCACCTGAGCACTTCGCGCGATAGCCACATGAGCTTGGCTATAGGGACTATCTAAATATCTCTCATCTTTTAGCTCCGCTCGTACCAATGCAGCATGTTCAACAAAGGCATGTAATTGATCTAAAGGCCCTCTCATGTCATTGGCGATATTACCGGCCAAAGACTGCAAACTCTGCATTTTTTGAAATAAGAAGCGCTGCTCCTGGAAAGCCTGACGGCGAAAAAACTCTACACGCTCAATGAGTCGACCCAATTTAGACGACAAAGCCTGTAACCTCGACTGATCTTTCAAACGCATGTCAGATTTACTGACGACGACTAAGAGCATTCCCCTAAAGTCACTATTTGCAACAACAGGCAAACCCAGCATCTCACGTCCCGGCACCATTTCGACCCAATCATAGGCAGCATCGAGCTGCTCAGTTGACATAATTTCAACCATTTGGGCGTTAAGCGTTCTTTCCTCAGCCTCACCCTGCAGGTGCACGTTTATAGAAGAGGGCAAACGATCATGGCGGCGTCCATCACTGCCGCTAAATAGTATGCGTTGATAGTTTCTCTCAGCGCTCAGGTCATTCGCATCAAAGCGCTCCAACTCTTTCCTGGATAAAGTTCGCTCCAATAGAACCCTATCCAAATACCATGCATAGTGATGGATATAGCTTTGTTGCTCAAAAAACTGCCGAAGAATTGGCAACATCGACTCAAAGTCATCAGATTGATCTAGCTGATACATTAGGTCTCGAAAGTGCCGCTCAGCATCAAGTTTCTGACGAACCAGGACTTTATCTGAAAACGCTTGTAAGCGAGATTTCATCGCTGCATAAAATTCACAGGAACAGATGGTGATAAGAACCAGAAATACAGTCTGAGAAACACTCAAATACGCTTGATCTATAAAGATGCCACCTTTAAGCATTAAAACCACGAAACCAACGATGCAAATGTAAATCATCAAACGCGTGATAACAAAACTCAGCGTCTCGGGCAGTTCAAGTAGGTCATGTTTCAATACTGCGTAGGTAGATATCACCACCATAAGGGCGACTGAAAGTAAGCCATAAGGCGGTATATTGATATCAAACTCAAGAGATAGCGTCATCCCACCCCCTAAAAAACCCAGGGCAATCGTCATGATCAGATAGTCCAACTTTAACTTACCTGAGCGGGTTGTGTCGGCTCTCTCTTGCAGTAGGACATATAGAGTATGCCCAATAATCCCGGCAAAAAATACCGGAAACAGATAGAACAAGTTCCCCCCTACAGGGAACCAGAAAGCATCAAAACGAAAGCTGGGACTGTGTAGAAAATGCTCTGGAGCGATAAATATCAAACTCAAATAGAGAAGCGATAAAAGATAGTATGAGAAAGAAACACGCTCGTAGGCATGTTGCTTACCCACAAAGCTTACAACAAAGTGAAACAACAAGACCGGAAGGAATAACACGACTGAGTTAGCACAACGTGCCCAAAACAAAGCTTGTGAAGGCTCGTTGGTAGACATTCCAACGAACAAGCTAAAAGACCAGAGAGCCAAGAGCGTACAGATTAGGCCAAAAAGAATCGACCCTCCCTGGCGTTTTGCCGATAAGCAAAGTACTGCACTGGCTGTACTCAATAGAGCGCAAACCAGACTAATAAAAGCAAAATTGTTCCATACCACAACGGTCACCCTGACCTTAACATTCCTGATCCTATGTTCAGCATGGGCTGTGACGGAATAATATTACCCCTATTCGAATAGTTGCCTTTAGCTGTACATAATCTAAACAGGCATTATCCTCCCAGAATCGCTTGGCAGCAAGCTAACGATTGATTACCATGCAAAAAATAAGAAGCTTTAGCCACTTTTATCGCTTCATGACAATAATTTGATGGATGCAATTAATGAAACACTTCTTATCCTGGCCCCGCAAGTCTCTATTCAACCTACTGCTAGTATCATATCTAGCGAGCCTTCTATCCTTTAATACGCTTGCCGCTCCAGAAAGTAAGCACGTTGCAATCACCCAGATTGTTGAGCACCCTGCCCTTGATGCAGTGAGAAAGGGCGTTAAGGATGTCCTCGCCGAGCATGACTGGAAAGACGGAGAAAATCTTAAGTGGGATTACCAAAGTGCACAAGGCGCACCGGCAACTGCAGCCCAAATAGCCAAAAAATTTGCAGGCGACAGGCCAGACGTATTTGTAGCTATCGCCACCCCTTCAGCCCAGGCTGCGGTAGCCTCTGCCAGAAATACCAACATAGTTTTTAGCGCAGTGACCGATCCTGTGGCAGCCAAACTGGTGAAGTCTTGGGAGCAACCGAGCAAAAACGTTACAGGCGTGTCGGACCTAACACCGATAAAACTGCATTTAGAGATGATTAAAGAGGTCCTCCCTGCCAGTAAGCAACTCGGTATTATCTACAACCCAGGAGAAGCTAATTCTGTTTCACTTCTCAAGCTAATCAAGCAACATGCTGAAGAGCTGAACCTTCAAGTAATTGAAGCAGTCTCCCCCAAGTCCTCGGATGTGCAAACTGCAGCTCGCTCATTACTCGGCAAGGTTGATGCAATTTACCTCCCTACAGACAACACAGTCATCTCTGCTATAGAAGGTATCATCAAAATTTCTGAGCAAGCAGACATTCCTGTTTTTGCCGGCGACACCGATAGTGTCGCTCGTGGCGCCATCGCGGCCTTAGGGTTTAACTACTATGAAGTGGGCCGACAGACAGGCAAGATCGTTGTGCAGATTCTTCAAGGCCAATCACCTGCTGATATTCCGGTTCAAGGTGTCATGAATACAGAGTTGTTTGTTAATCCTGGCGCAGCAAAGCGTATGGGCATAACACTTTCGCCAGAGTTTATCTCTAAGGCTAAATCACTTGTTGAATAGTTTTGCCTTATTCGGCGCCTTAGAAACCGGCTTCATTTTTGCGCTGGTCGCATTTGGAGTCTTTCTTTCTTTTCGAGTCCTGGATTTTCCAGACCTTACTGTTGACGGGTCTTTTCCCTTAGGGGCCGCTGTCGCCGCGGCACTGATTGTTGCTGGCGTAAACCCTCTTATCTCGACGCTCTGCGCTTGCTTAGCCGGCGCCCTTGCAGGCTCAGTGACAGCGATATTAAATGTGAAACTAAAAATTTTGCATTTACTTGCATCAATCCTGACTATGATCGCGCTTTATTCCATTAACCTGCGAATAATGGATGGCCCGAACATCGCGTTGCTCGGCGTTGATACCTTGTTAAGCCCGCTAGATAAGCTAAGTATTGCTACTTATGAGATTCCTTATTATGTCGCCTACCCAATTTGCTTCGGTATCATTAGTCTTATTACTTTCACCCTGCTTTTTATGTTCCTGCGTAGTGAAATTGGTTTAGCAATGCGCGCTACAGGCTCTAACCCCAGAATGGCTCAGGCCAATGGCGTCAATACTTCGTTAATGGTTATTCTTGGGATGTCACTATCTAATGCCCTTGTCGCCCTGGCAGGCGCTTTATTTGCTCAAAGTCAGGGTAGCGCTGATGTAACTATGGGGGTCGGCATCATTATTATCGGCCTTGCTTCTGTGATAGGCGGCGAAGCCTTGATTAGCCCGAAGAACCTGTTTCGCTGGATCCTTGCCTGCCTGATTGGCTCACTACTCTATCGCCTGGTTATTGCCGTGGCACTTAACGGTGAATTATTAGGCCTTAAAGCTCAAGATCTCAATTTGATCACGGCTATTTTGGTAACGCTCGCAATTGTTGCCCCAAATATCAAAAGCGCCATTAAAGCACGCACGAGGTTCGGCCAATGATCTCAATGAGCAAGGTAGATGTTAGTCTTAAT
>NZ_LWGA01001132.1:0-1188 GCF_001635235.1 Oleiphilus sp. HI0117
CAAGCGATGTACACTTGCTCAATTTATTTTCGCTTTGGGAATTCCAGAGGTTGGTGAAACAACGGCAGAGCTATTGGCTGAGCAGTTTGAAAAACTAGAGCGCTTAATGCAAGCAAGCAAAGAGCAATTGATAGCGTTAAATGATATCGGGCCGATAATGGCTGACAATATATTTACGTTTTTTCAGTTCGAGAACAATCAACAAAAAATATCCCAGCTAATCGAGTTGGGAGTGAGTCCAGCGCCTTTAATTGTGCCAAAGCAAAGCTTTGAAAGTGCGTTTAAAGACAAAAAAGTTGTTATTACCGGTACGCTTCCAAGTATGGGGCGTGACCAGATGAAAGCACTACTTAAGGAAAATGGTGCCAAAGTTCAATCAAGTGTATCTAGCAAAACGGACTACTTAATTGCGGGTGATGCTGCCGGTTCTAAGCTAGATAAGGCAGCTAAACTCGGTGTCGAGGTGCTTAATGAGGAACAAGTGCTCTCACTAGTTAAATAAGTGTGAACTATAAGACGTTTCCATAAAGTCCAGCTGTCACTTACTCACTGTTTTTAATATCATTTAATAGATTCAATAATTTGCGACGTCAACGCAAAAAAACAATGAGTAGAGTAATGGATTATTTGCACGTCTTGATCAAAGCAACTTTTACATCAGTTTGTCTAATGCTAATCGGTGGCTGTACTGGCGATAGTGATAGCTCTGAACCACAAATAGCTGCTGTCGAGCTATCCAGCCCACCACTCGAAATACTTGGATTCCCACCCCAAACCCTATACTACGATAGTCCATTTACATTTACTTTTGGTGCTGCTGGTGGGTCTGGTGCATATCAAATGGCCTATGTTAAGCATCCTGAAATTAATGATGATGTAACCGACATCGATACGAATATTGTTGATATGTACATCGAAAACATTAGCTCTTCCGCTGATGATGATGACGCAATAAAGCCTGCATTTAAGCTAGAGGCTTTAGTAGAGTTTCCAGAGGGAGCATCTCCGGAAACTCTGGTAGGTAGAAACTATACATACGGGCTTGAATTGAGTGATGGTATTAATTCAACTTCTGAAACATATGATTTCTCTGTTGCTGCAAACGCTCTTTCTTTCTCGGGAGGCTCGATTATCAACGAGGGGGCTTCCTCTATCGCAAGCATTAATAATCTTGTAACGGCCTATAAT
>NZ_LWGA01001133.1:0-1658 GCF_001635235.1 Oleiphilus sp. HI0117
GGTGAAATTTATATTCATTGTGGTGACGAGTCAGGGTTCATCATTGAAAGAAAAATATAACCAGGCCAGCCAACATCGCCCACAAAGGGCCGTGGGCTGGACTCGCTTCGCTCGCCGTTGCTGGCGGCGTTAAAATTTCTAAGCAACGTACTCTCTGGCAGATATCGCTATGTCTGGAAATTGCTTTAGTATTTTTTTGTCAGCAGTCACTAGTTTGCAGTTTTGGCTCTTTGCCAAGCAAATAAACTCAGAGTCATAAGCAGAACAACCTGATTCATTTGCAGTATTTAATACTTCGAAAGAATTTACGGTATATTCATTGTCTTTGAGTAAATTCTCAGCTTGTTGTTGTATTTCTAAGGCATCCTCCATAGAAATAAGCTCTTTTCTAAGGTACAAAGCTAAGATGTTTCGTAACTCACTGCGCCATAATATAGGGGCAATCCAATCTGGGTCTTTCAATAGCAAGGCTTCTACGTATTCGCTATAGTCAGAGGGTAAATATAAGTAAGCTATTGTATTAGTGTCAGCTACAATCATTCTCTGCCTTCAGCTTTGGCTTTAGTTAAATCTTCCTCAGTAACTTTCAAACCTTTTAGTTTTTGCCTCATTGTTCGTGCATTCATTAAAAGTTGGTCTTTATCTATTTTTTGTGGTCTCAAAACCTTCTCTAGGCATACAATAAGCTCACTATTTATACTTCTGTGGTGTGCTTCAGCAGATTGTTTTAGCTGGCTGTATAAAATGTCTGGTATATTCTTCACTGTAATTGCGGGCATAAAAAACACTCATGGTTGCAATATGGTTTCATTATGGTTGCATAAATAAATGATTTTAACAAGCGCCTCCAACGGACAAATTTTTCTGTCACCACTTTTGCGCTGCGCGGCAAAACTGCCGCCAGCAAAATTTGCTCGTTGAGGCGGGCGTTAGGCAATAAAATGAATTTGGAATCTCACACTAAATATTTTCTTACCTTAGACGGTAAGGAATTAGAATTTGAGAACTTCTCCGAGACAAGAGAAGCACTGCGGAATGCGCTAAATTCGAAATCAGGAAAGATATTGCTGGCAGCTGACGATGGTTTAAGGCCTTGGTGGCAAAGATTCATTTTTGGTGCCAGAAACTATATTCGTGTTTACTTCGCTCTAGAATGGAGTGACGAAATATCTGGCCTCATATTTTATGATGAAAATGCTAGTGAATTTCGTGCTTTAAGTGATTCTCGAAATGAAAATATTTCAGTAGCTGATCGAAAGGAAATCTCTTTCGGAGAGAGTGAGCCACTGCACGAAAAGTACTGTATTGCTACAGATATTGCGAAGAGTTCAATTGTTGAGTTTCTAGAAAAAGAAGAGCGTCCTGAATGGCATAATTACGAATTTGTGCGATGATCTGCCTAACAAAAAGTTGGTGGTTCAGCCCCTGCGGGGCTTGGACGCTTTCAGCGCCCCACAACAAAAGCGTTGGTATGACTCCCCACGTCAAGAGGCCGGCACAAAATCCTGCCGGAACCTCGGCCAGAGCCTTTCTTTTTAATTAACATTCTTCCCGTTAGGGAAGCGTCAACGCATCAGATGAAGCAAGTAATTTCGACGGTGATCATGCTGGTATTCGTGGGTTGCTAACGCGACGCGTTAACCTATCCAACCTTACTT
>NZ_LWGA01001134.1:0-665 GCF_001635235.1 Oleiphilus sp. HI0117
GACCATTCGAGAATGAATACGAATGCGTTGGATATGCTTGATATCAGCAATATTGTTTATTAGCCAGGCAAGGTGGTCGTTATTGTGTATTAAGGGTTCGCCACCGCTCAGGATTACCTCATCTAATTCTTTGTGTTCTTCAATGTAGTTGAAGACCTTTCGCCATTCGTTTTTTGATTGGCGATGCGCGTCATAAGGAAAATTCCGGCGGAAGCAGTAACGACAGTTAATAGCGCACACAGTACTACTCATGAGTAATACCCGATTATTGTACTTGTGCAGTAAGCCTTTGACGGGAGAGTACTCTTCCTCGTTCAGAGGGCTATCGTTAAAACCATCGACTTGCTTGAACTCTCTATTTTGAGGAAGTACTTGTAGAAGAAGTGGGTCATTCGGGTCGTTTGAACGAATACTTGCCAAGTAACGTGGTGGTACTCTTAATTCAAACAAACGCTCAGCCTCTTCATCTACTAAAGGATGATCGTTCAGACCTAGCTTGTTCAGCAAGTCTGCAGTACTTATTTTGCACTGGCTAAGTTGAGACTGCCATGAACCGTATTGCGCTTTATTTTCGACAGGAATAGTTGATAGATGTATCATGTGCGCTTTAATTTTGGTCTGCGAGCCTAAAAAAGAGTCAGCCCTTGATGTAAAGAGGCCGGTAA
>NZ_LWGA01001135.1:0-1396 GCF_001635235.1 Oleiphilus sp. HI0117
AGCCATATTTTTGCCTAATATAATCTAACCATCTTATTTCGCGCGATTATGCTTTCAATCGATTTATGCTGTAAAATGAACTTTTTTTCTAATTACGATAAATATTTTTAATCGATATNAATACAGATCTTCTGCGCACTTTTATGGAAGTTTCCAAGACTCGACACTTCGGGAAAGCAGCAGAAAATCTTTGCTTAACCCAATCTGCTGTAAGCTTTCGAATTAAGCAGCTGGAAGAAAGTGTTGGAATGAGTTTGTTTACGCGCGAGCGTAATAACATACTATTAACCCCCTCGGGCGAACGTTTATTACCCCATGCTGAAAATGTACTCACATCGTGGCAGTCAGCACTACAGGATGTAGGTGCGGCTGGCCAGCTGGATATGCAGATCGCTTTGGGCAGCACCTCAAACCTCTGGGACACTTTTCTACAGTCACTTTTACCAAAAGTGGTCGATACCTTTGACGGTTTAAACATTCGGACTGAAATTAGCAGTCCTCAAGATTTGACGAGGGCCTTGTTAGGTGGACGTATCGATATAGCTGTTTTACTAGACCCGCCAAGTGTTACGGAATTAGTTCTCACTAAAATTGGCAAGGTCGAGTTAATGTTTGTATCTGACCAAAACTGGGCTGCAACTGAAGAGCTTGCCAAAACTAAACATATTTTTGTTGACTGGGGAACATCTGTAAATGTCCTTCAAGCTCGCCTCTTCAATCAACCACACACACCGATTCTACATACAGGACAAACTCATATAGCCTTGGAATTTCTAATGACATACGGTGGGGTAGCTTTATTACCAAAGGTACTCGTTGAACAGTTTGTTCAATCTAAGCAGTTATTCCCTATTCACGGTGCCGAGTCATTTGTAAGGGAAGTTTATGCTGTTCATAGTGATGCGTCGCAAAAACAAGATATCGTTTCATCCGTAGTTGATTTGCTAAAAGAAGAAGATCTAAAGCCAGCGTTTGTGTGATCTGAGCACCCAATGGAAAAATTCACCTTTAAATTAATTAACCAGTACGAGGGGCGTAGAAAGCTCGTAAGCAGACATTACCGAGCGCCATAAGAATAAGCGACCTTGTATGGCGATAATTTTAATTACAGTCTAATATTCATTTAATGGATGCTTTATAAATAATAACCCATACCTTTCTAATTCTGCGGATACTTGATGTTTTTAAAAGAATCTACTGTAACTCTTTGGCTTTCAAAGCTTGCTAGCGGAGAAGTGACAGAAACAAATGCCCCAGCATGGCTGTTACCGTTCGTAAAAAACGAGTCTGACGCCGATCTTCTTAAAATCGCCGACAAGACAGTTGATTCGGCAAAAGTGGTATCAAGGTTTGGACGTGAAGGTTTACAGCTAAACAGCCGGTTAGATGAGGTTGT
>NZ_LWGA01001136.1:0-365 GCF_001635235.1 Oleiphilus sp. HI0117
CACTCGGGTTTTGGAACAAGACTTTTCAGTTTATAACGAGAAAGATAAAGAAGAATGATAGAGATTTATACCGATGGAGCCTGTAAAGGCAACCCTGGACCGGGAGGTTGGGGAGCATTATTAACAAGCGGGAAGCATCAGAAAAAGATTTATGGTGGTGAGCTTGATACAACCAACAATAGAATGGAGCTGCTTGCTGCAATTCGGGCGCTCGAAAGCTTAAAGAAACCTAGTGTTGTTCACTTACATACCGACTCCCAATATATGCGCAAAGGGATGCTTGAGTGGATAAAAGGTTGGAAGAAAAATGGCTGGAAAACTGCAGCCAAAAAGCCAGTAAAGAATGTTGAGCTATGGAAAGCGTT
>NZ_LWGA01001137.1:0-1015 GCF_001635235.1 Oleiphilus sp. HI0117
GTTCCGTAAGCAAGTCCATTCCGATATCGAGGCTAGTTATTTTTTCTGCTAAAAAATAAAAAACTTCTCCGACCAATTCTTCTCTGATTATTTCTAAAATTGCATGTTGCTTTTCATCTATATCCGTAGATTGGATTTTGCTTATGAGCTCTTTTAACGAAAGATCGTCATTAGGGTAGTATGAGGTAATTCTGTAATCATCGTTTAGGTCAATGTAGTCATCGTCTTTATCACTCTGATATCTCCCTTCAATTGTGATGATTCGATTTTGATAGAGATGATTGAGATAAGCTGCCTGGTTATATGCACAGGACGAAAAGCCAGCCTTCAAAAGTTTACTAGCTGTGGTTTCGCGCTGCCCAATTTTTATTGATGCAATCAGTCCGGCAAATAGGATAAATTCGAAAGTCGTTCTGTTGTCCATATTGAGACGCCCTTTTAATAACAGGAAGGATATATTTTTCAGCAGAGTCGTTGACGTTCAGTACTTTGCTCCTAATTTGGGAGAATCTTATCATGAGCCCATAATCGGCTCAATGAACAAAACAATCTCTTCTGATAATTACAAAAGTTTGATTTCGTGGCTAAAATTGTGTCGTAAAGAGGCAGGTTTAACGCAACGTGATATCAGCTCGCGTCTGAATTATGCAAACAGTTTTGTTCCGAAGGTCGAGCTTCTTGAGCGGAAGCTAGATGTCTACGAATACGTCAAGTACTGCGCTGTTATTGGCGTTGATCCCAGAGATGGAATTGCATTTTTAGAAGGTAAAAAGTTCAACGACGAAAACTAATGCACTTGTTAGTTTTAACCGTCGATGCCTGTCTTTGAATTCATGCATCAGTTTCCTAATATTTATATACCGACATAGTTAGTCCTCTCGAATTCGTGTATCTGTAGACTTAGTCCCGTGTAATTCGTGTTTGAGTGAAGTTAGTCCCGTGAAATTCGCCTTTTAGTAATTATAGTTTAGAGCTGAGGTTGAGCTTATATAAGTCAAGAACAGTCTGTTGGGTA
>NZ_LWGA01001138.1:0-1583 GCF_001635235.1 Oleiphilus sp. HI0117
AAACGAATGGGGAGGCCTAATTGCTTGAGCTGAGGCAGCTTTGTTATCACAAGGGCTGCTTTAGCTGGGCAATGTTAATAATGAATCTATCTAGAGCAATAAGTGCGTTAGTCCTGTTGTGTATGCTCGCTATTGGCATTACATATTGGTCTATCAATCACGCTGATAATCCGTCTATTTCTGAACTCACTCAATCTCTTGATGGTGTAGAAGAGTCGTCTCTGCATAGTCAGCTGATACCTGATACAGACCTCCCTCCTGAGGGAACCCGTTCTTTGTTCGACCATATAATCGCGCAGAATGATGGCTTGCCTTACCCTTTTACTGAAATGATCAAGCTCTTGCAGAGCCAGCACCCTGAAGGTGAAGCGCCGCTGTCATTGCTGATTCCTGATGGCCGTTCACTGCTAAAAGGCCAAGCTGATCATCATTTACCTCGAATACTGATTGCGCCAGACTTTCAGGAAGAAAACACCCCAGCGGGTTTGGGTATGAATACCCAAGGCCAGCTTTTTGTTGCGCTAGTCGAAGGGGCAAATGAAATAGAGGTGCTTAGCTACAATGAAGGCGCAGGGCGGTTTGAGTTTCAGCTGGTGCAAAATTATTGTGAAGGGTGTGTGCCAAGAATTGTCTATACTCGTCGAGCGATCTGCCTGACCTGCCACCAAGGGGGCGGGCCTATTTTCTCGCAGCGCCCTTGGCAAGAAACCAATGGACAGTTAAGTGTTGCTAAACGTATACAGGCGGCCAGAGGTAACGAGCCTTATTGGGGGGTAGACATTGAACAACCGCTGGCTACGCCTGAGCGTTTTGATGAACTCACTGATGTTGGAAATTTTCATGTAGCTAGCCAGCGCGTATGGCTAGATGCTTGTGGAGTCGAAGGCAATGAGTGTCGACGTGCACTATTGTCACTCGCTCTACGTTACGCAGATCAGCCAGGCTTGTTTGATTCAATGAGTAAAGAGGTGAATACCTTACTCAAGCTCTGGGCGAATACTTATCCCGAGACGGGCATTAAGGTGCCACAATCCGACTTGGCTAATCGAGACCCAAGTGGTGAGTCAAACACCTTTACCGAGTGGCTATACGCAACCCTTACTCCTGATATTAGCTTTGGTGACGGCGCCAAAGACAATGAAGATCTCAATGCGTTTGAAAAGCTACCACCTCTGCCACCAAGGCAGGACCCATTAACGAAGCGGGAGCCAAAACAAACGCTAAGTAAATCGGATATCGATGGTGTCTATGGTATCGCCAGTTTCTTCACTGACTCAGATTTGAAAACACTCAACGCTCACTATAGCTACAAGATAGACGCCATCTTGCAAAGAGTTTCTGACTTACCGGTTGAATTCTTTGAAGCAAAGCCTTTTTCTCGGGTGGCAACTATGAAGGCTTTATTAGCTAAGGATCTTCAGTATTGTTGTTTAGATACATCTGACATGTCTTTGCCACGAGTGAGTAGCGCGCCTAAGTTAGAGATAAACGAATATCAAGAACTTAAGTTGTTTGAGCAGTATTGCTTCACTTGTCATCGAGGTAACCCTGCTAAGCGCCTTGATTTTATGTCAGGTGATAAC
>NZ_LWGA01001139.1:0-680 GCF_001635235.1 Oleiphilus sp. HI0117
TACTAACAGACCCTGTATTTGGTGGAGTATCTGCTAGTCTGGCGATGTTGGGCGATTTGAATATCGCAGAACCAAATGCTTTGATAGGCTTCGCCGGACCACGTGTTATTGAGCAAACTGTGCGAGAGAAGCTACCAGAAGGTTTTCAACGGAGTGAGTTTTTGCTAGAGCATGGCGCAATCGATATGATACTAGAGCGCCATGAACTAAGGGATCGCTTGTCTTCGCTTATTTCAAAACTGACAGAGTTCAGAGTGGCGAAAGTAGCGCCGGACGAAGTTAAAGAGACTAAACCTGAAGAAAGTAGTGCTGATAGCGATGGTTCTGATTCCGAACCTGAGAGTGAAGAGCTTCAGTCTACCTAAGTCATGCCTAACGTGCTAAACACTCTCGATCAGTGGCTAAGCCACATATCACAATCTCACCCAAAAGAAATTGAGCTTGGCTTAGATAGAGTAAAGTCTGTCTACCAAAAAATGAGCTTTGAGGCGCGCCCGCGAAAAATTGTGGTGGTCGCAGGTACTAATGGCAAGGGCTCGACAATTGCTTTGAGCCAAGCTGGCCTGGCTTCGCAAGGGCTAAGGTGTGGTACCTATACTTCTCCACATATATCTAAATACAACGAACGAGTCCAATTGCTTGGCGTTGATGCAAGTGACCATCAGCTTGTTGAGGCCTTC
>NZ_LWGA01001140.1:0-1405 GCF_001635235.1 Oleiphilus sp. HI0117
TCAATCACTATAAATTTAATAAAATCATCTAATAAGCTTTGGAAAATATCTAGATTGTCATCGAAATCGTTTAGCACTTTATCAACGACAGCTTCGATTTTTCCCTTCAGTCTATCTGACTTACTACCGCTTGTTTCGGTCCAGCCAAGTGCAGCAGCAGCTATTTCGTTCAGAAGTTTTCTAGCAGGATGCCCGCCACGATCAAAAAAGCTTCTATCTAGCATCGCTACTTTAAGTATAGGAATTTGAAGCCTTGCAATTAACGCTTTCATAACGGGCTGAAGCTGACGATCATCAAGAATAAAATCGAACAACATTGAAACTAGGGAAATGACATCGGAGTCCACTGAGGAAATTGCCCCTCCCTCAGAAGATTCGCTCGAGCTTGATAACAAACTACGAAAATCAACACGCTGATATCCACCTAATTGATCACCTGAAATCTGGCCAGAGAACCGATTTTGCTGCGCCGATAATTGCTGAATAATATGTGTTTGCGGAATGATATTAGACATACCACCAACACCTGCATCGATTGAACTTGCGGGCTGACCTGAATGAAGAAGAGAGCGCAACTCACCGAAAGCTATACCCTGAGAAAGGTACTGATTTTCACCGAGCGTTGGAACACTTGAAGAATCAAAGCCATTGATATCAGGCGTAGCATTCTCGAGCTGACCATTTGATTTAATCGTATCCGTCTTTGACACATTATTGAGCATTTCAACAGCCTTGCTGCTATTTGTACGCGCTGTTTTGCCAATACCGATCGTTAATGCGGGAAGTACACCTGACTGCCTTAACTGCTGATTGCAATCTTTATATACTGCCGCCATTTTCGACAGTACATAGCGTTCAAATAGTTTAAGCACGATAAGCTTTGCTCGGATGCCAAAATCGAGACAGTCACATGCTTTTGCAAAGGCATCACATAGCTTATGCGGGGACGCGGGAAAGTCTTTAGAAAATACTTCACTCTCATCAAGTATAAAGGAAACCCGAGCACTAAGCTCCTCGAGCACCGTGCCAATACCTTGATTAAGCCTCGACACCATCGCATCGACTGCGACATTAACCTCAAGTTCATCCTTATCAATAAGATCCAATGAATCTATCGAGTCACCAGACGGGCCGCTCACCTGTGGACCACTGGTAAGCGAATTGAAATTAGTCAACAACTGCTTTACAACGGCATTTGCGATATGGCGCTTCTGTAAACGAAGCTCTCTCATCGCATCGAAATACAACGCTTGGTCACCATTAGTGCCCGCTTTGTCGGCCATTTCAAACAGCGCATCATCCGCACCATCAAACAAATGACGTAATAAATCCTGCACTTTAAGTCTAAAATTATCTCTAACGACAATGACTAACTTCGGTAGCGGTTTAGCGGATACTCCTGAAA
>NZ_LWGA01001141.1:0-4312 GCF_001635235.1 Oleiphilus sp. HI0117
TCTGAAGAGTAGATATGACTGCTAAATTCTATTGTCGGAACCCCCCTTTGAAAGCTAATATTCATTTCACTTAGTAGAGGAAGGTCTGAAAATGCATTTGGTGCACTACTAATTTGTTTGCTTCTATCGCTCTCGTCGTTCACACTTGTCGGCAATATTTTTTCCTCGACAGCTTTAGAAACCGGGGCTGCTTCGGAATAAGGCTCGGCAAGCGGCGGGCTGATGCGCTTAACACCCGCTTTAGGTCGGATAACATCGTCAGCTTCGACTGGCTCTTTATCCTCCTTAGCAGAGCGTTTATCGGAAAAGTCATCCTTTAGAATAGGAAGAGGCTTTGCTTGAATGGGTGCTTTATCAATGAGATGGGATGGAAGTGCCTTGGTTTTACGGCCAGTATCCTTAATGTCCGGCTCAGTCGAGGAGAGTGCTTTATTGTCAGTTAACAGGCTATTTTCAGAGCTTCCACTCTCATCAGTAGAATTGCTGCCTAGAAAATAAAATATCAACGCACCTGCATTAAGTAAAAGGACAAATATTAGGAGGTAAGGCCAAAGAGGCTGTCGCGACATATTCCTTGGCATTACCATCATATCGTTATTAATCGAAGAAACCTTCTCTTGATGCCTATCCTGTTCTGACCTTTTCAAGGCGTCTAAAATGTATGACATGCTAATTCGCCCCCATAAGTCGAGGGACGCCTAAGTTAAGGCGCGAATTTATATGAATCAGCGTCATGCTGCCCGCGATGCCGTCAGGCACAAGGCCTGAGCTGGCTTGAAAGCGCTTAATCTGGTCTTCAATTGGTTCGCTTTTATTGGCTTTATACTGACTGAGTCGAGACAAGCTTTTCCTCAACCATGCCTCTTCTTTTTTCTGTCCTGGCATTACGAGATTCGATTTGTAAGGAGGAACCTTCCAAACAATTGAGTACTCCCCAAACCAGTAGCGATCAACTTCGTCAAGAGAAACCCAATACTTCTCATTCTTATGTGAAACCAAGGCATCACTACCTTCAACCCCCAGTATTGCGATATATAGCGACTCGCCATAGTCATTGACTAGGGTTAACACCGCGGGTCGGTCTAACTTTAGTAACGAGCGCCAATTACCATTTTTATGCAAGCACTTAAGACCGTACATTTCGGCGTAATCACAGGCCAGCATAAAGGGGGCTAAAGGATAGTCGATTCCCCAACGCTCTAAAATCATGCGATATGCATGATATCGATCATCTTTCTGGGTTTTGAGAGAAGATAGGTCGTTAATGATCGGGATCTGTATTGATGAGTTATCAGCATAAGGAGCCTTAGCGGGGCTTTTTTCCGTAGTTGAAAATTGCTGTAAATCTGCCACTTCTTCTGCTGAAGTACCGCTTTCTGATATAGCCTTGGAGTCGTCGCCCTCTTCAGGAGTGATTTGTTTTACTGAGGCTGGGTGCAGCTCGGGCTCTGTTTTGGAAGAAGAGATTATACTTTCCAGCTCAGCTATTCTGTTGTCGTATCGCTTGTCCAAAGCAAATACTCCAATACTGGCAATTATTGTTAGCAGGACAGCAATTATCCCCCTTTTGATTGACGAACTTAGTTTTAGTGGCTGCTTAAACTTTGGCCCCTGTATTTCCGCGTATGCGCTCTTAATATGTTTTGCATCAATAACATCCTCTTGCATTGCATAAGCACCGAGCAAGGCGCGGTCGCAAATAAGATTAATTAATCGCGGTACGCCACCACTCAAGTTAAAAAGAGTTTTTATTGCTTTTTGATTAAATAAACGCCCGCGTCGCCCCGCAACCGATAATCTACAATTAACATAAGCACCAACTTCAACTTTACTCAGCTCACACAGGTGGTATCTTGCAGTGATTCTTTGAGCGAGCTGCCTTAAATCATTCTGAGCTAGCACTTCCCTTAATTCGGGTTGCCCAAGCAAAATTATCTGAAGTAATTTCTTTTCAGATGTTTCAAGGTTAGTAAGCAAGCGCAGCTGCTCTAGTACATCAACTCTAAGGTTTTGAGCTTCATCGATAATGAGTACGGTGTGGCGATTGTTAGCGTGTGCATCAAGCAGGTAGCTGTTAATTAGGTCATTTAAGACTTTAATTGATGCTGAATCGGGGTACGCTATTCCAAGCTCATCACATATTGATGCCATAAGCTCACGTGCCGAGAGCTTCGGATTTATGATGAATGCTACGTCGGTATTTTTTGGAATCTGATTTAAAAAACAACGGCAAATTGTCGTCTTTCCTGTTCCAACTTCACCTGTAAGAACAACAAAACCGCCCTGCCCGGATACACCATATAAAAGATGAGCAAGCGCCTCTCTATGACGTTCACTCATATATAGATACCTGGGATCAGGCGCTATAGAAAAAGGTAGTTCTTTAAGACCAAAAAAGTCCTGATACATGACGTCAGCTTAGCGTAGTTGCGAAGTTTAGCTTGGTAGCAAACGCAAAGCTTAAAGACAGGGCTCGCCAAAAGCAAGTCCTTACACTCGCTAACGGATTGCCTTATGATCATCAATTAAACTAAGGCTCCCACGATGCGTTCTAACATCAGTCTTTAAGCGGGAAATGCAGCTCTCGAGTGTCTTGCTTATTTTGGAATGTGTACGAATCATCGCTAATTTAGGCCATGTCGCGCGCTCACCCTGAAGCATTAACTCCTTCATGAATTTCGTATCGGGATTGCTAAGCAGCTTCATATAGTGCCCAAGCTTGTAATTTGGAGCAACAGTGACGTCGCCATAATAATTCTGAGACATCATAGAATAAGCATGACCAGAAACTTGTCGAAGCATCTCAGATTTGGTATGAGTTCTTATATAGTCACTCACTGCCTGGCCATGAAATTTTGCTTCGGCTTTAACAAGCGCTAGGGGTAATTTTAAGAAACGATTACTAGACAGCCCTTTTGTTCGTTCCAGCAAAGGCACTACATGAGGATTGGTTTGACTTACGATAGAATAATTAACATCGTAGAGGTGCATTAGGCGCTCGATTGGCAAGTCGCTAACCATGCTGCCATCAACCCAGCGTAAGCGGGGCATATACGGTACGTTGTGTCCATGTTCATCTTTCTTAAGCAGTTTAACCGGGGGGAAAATTCCTGGAACTGCGCAAGACGCTAACGATGCACTCCACGTTAGCATGTATGGAGATGTGTAACCTGACAATAATCTAGCCTTTTGATGAGCCTGGACAGGCGAAACAGTGATATTAATACTCCGCCCCGTCTTCTCGTAGGCCTCTTGCATCGTGTATTCACCTACATAACTACGAATATAGTCTTGCAGCTGACGCTGATCCATAAAGCCTTTGCCTTTAATACCATTCAATAGGCCCATCCACTTCCAGGCTTTCATATTATGGGTATTAGGGTCAAACAAGGAAGGTAGTTCGTCATCGGTATGCGTCCCTAAGGCGGCAGCAATGATAGAACCGGCGCTTGAGCCAGTTACGACATCTGGCAATAAGCCATGCTCCCACAGGGCCTTTACAACACCGATATGGAAGACTCCTAAGGAAGCGCCGCCACTTAGCAATAATGCGGGGCGACCGAAGGATAAAAGTACATCTTTAAAAAAATCTAACTTTTTATTTGATGGCATATCAGAGGTTTGCCTATCGCAAAGATAGGAAAGGCAATCGCAAACTTCTTCAACGTATTCTTCAATGAGTGTTTTGGTGCCGTAATAGCATTGGTTATAAAGGCGTATGTCACCCATATTGCCAAGGTCATGATGCAAGCCTTCGCGAATGTCTCGATACAAAGCGGTGAGATCACCATTTTGCTTGTGCTCTCTTAAAAGACAGAGTCGATCAGAAATAAGTTCGTAGTTATATACATCAGAAGCAATATTGTCTTTCCAGGCATCATTATGTTGCATGGAGTCGAGTGTTTGAGCGGCGTCCTTCCATTCAAGGAATGAGGTAGCCTGCGACATTCTTTGTTTTTCTTTTTTTATCGTGGTGTGCATCTTAAAGCGAGCCATATAGTTGATTTTATCTTTTATCCCATCAATCAACTATAGGTTATTTTTTTCTGCAGATATATTGAACTTGTATTAAGCCCTGTGAACTTATGTTAAATAAGCCTGATATTAGAAGTCCTCGTAATCAAAATCTTCATCATCAGCGAACGGGTCTTCTACTTCGCCATCTTTAATAAGGAAGTTTCGATTTTGCAAATAGGCACTCCTGAAGAAGGCGTAGCGGTCTTCTTTGAATAATAAGTTGTTCGCAGCTAGCAGGTCTGCTCGTGTATCTATTAAATCAACAGCCTTTAGAGCAATACTTTCTTCAGTTGAG
>NZ_LWGA01001142.1:0-16535 GCF_001635235.1 Oleiphilus sp. HI0117
CGAGCGCTGGTATTGGCGGTCAATAAGTGGGATGGAATGACCCAAGATGACAAAAAGTCAGTAAAGAGAGAGTTGGATAGACGTTTAGTTTTCCTTGACTATGCACCTATTCATTTCATCTCAGCCAAACATGGAACCGGCGTGGGGGATTTATATAAGTCTATCGACCAGGGTTATAAATCTGCTTTCGATAAGTGGCCGACCAAACGTTTGACAGAGTTGCTTTCAGATTTAGTATCTGATCACCAACCACCAATTGTTCGTGGCCGACGGGTCAAGCTTCGTCATGCTCACCAGGGGGGATCAAATCCGCCTATCATCGTAGTGCATGGATCTAAGACTGATGACCTGCCAGATAGCTACAAACGTTATCTAGAGAAGAGCTTCAGGAAAGTACTTAAGATTAAAGGTACACCCATTCGTTTTGAATTTAAGTCGAGTGATAACCCTTTCGCTAGTCCGACTAACAAAATGAATGAGAAGCAGAGAGCTAAAAAAGCCCGTATTACCAAATCCAGAGAATTTGGTAACCGCCGTGGTAAAAACTCAACACGTAAGAGTAAAGGAAAGGGCAGTACTTCTCGTTAATTGATTTTAACGAGGGCTTGCCTAGGTGTTTAGCTTTCTATGACTGAACTGCATCCCCCTAAAGAAGATATTTGCCCCAGATGTGGCAAAGCAAACCTATGCTTGAATGTCATTAAAAAAGACCTTTCAACGGGGGCTATGATACCACCTAATACTGTTAGTATTCAGGAAGAGCCTTGTTGGTGCGCCTCCGTTAAATTGAACTCTAATCAACGGGCTGAAGCATCAAAATTTGGTAATGGTTTATGTTGTTTGTGCGCAAGCTGCATTGCTGAAATTCAAGCGATATAGCTGCCCTATTACCACTTTAAAAAAAGAAAAAGCCTATTTCCCCCTGTATGTGATCTCGTAAATATTTGTTACTTTCCCTTCACAGAGCCTTTTAAGTCGCTTTATACTCGAACCGTAGTGTGCAAAAAATAAACAGTTTTTGCATCACACCAAAATTTATATTTGCGCGTTCCCTCTATCGACGCGAGGTTACCACCTCTTACGACTTGTTTGAGTAGTCGTGGTCATAAGCCAGTATATATTCAAACAATCGTAAGTTATTCTGAGAGGATAGCATCATGTTTGAATTACTGGATCAACACCAGGTCAATGAGCTGCACGTCAGATATGACGTTAGTAGTGGTCTCAAGGCATTTATTGCCATTCACAATACCGTTCTTGGCCCAGCACTAGGTGGCTGCCGTTTTATTAAATACCCAAGTGAATCACACGCCCTTCAAGATGCGCTGAACTTAGCTAAAGGCATGAGCTACAAAGCTGCCTTGGCAGAGCTTCCTCAAGGCGGTGGCAAGTCGGTCATCATGGTTCCTGATCGTCACTTTGATCGAAGGTCATTATTTAGTGAGTTCGGGCGCTTTGTTGAATCCTTAAACGGTCGGTATATTACTGCGATTGACTCCGGCACCAGTGCGAGAGAAATGGATATTATTCAGACTGTGACATCTCATGTTACCAGTACGAGTGATGCTGGTAACCCGTCAAGTTATACCGCTGCTGGTGTATTTGAAGGAATAAAGGCAAGCGTCAATTTCAAGTTAGGAACAGAAAGCTTAAAAGGTCTACGTATTGCTATTCAGGGAATTGGCAATGTTGGTTACGAACTTGGTTTGCTGCTCGCAGAATCTGGTGCAGAGATTGTTGTGGCTGATATTAATAGAGAAAGGGTTGAGTCCGCCTTAAGAGAGTTTGCAAGTCACGCAGTCAGTCCTGAGCAGATTGTTCAGGAGCCATGCGTTGTCTTTGCCCCCTGCGGTTTAAGTAATGTCATCAATGAGTCTTCCCTTGAACGTTTGAGCTGCCGAATAATTGCCGGGTCAGCAAACGTTCAATTAGCGAAACCTGAGCTTGGGCAGCGCCTGCATGAAAAGGGAATATTGTACGCTCCCGATTACGTGATTAACTCTGGAGGTTTGATTTATGCCTCGCTAACCCACAGTGAGTCTTTGCGTTCGGACTTTGAGCTGGTTTCAAGAAATGAAGTTTTACAGGCCAGAATACATGAAAAAATATTGCAGATAGGTCGAACCTTAGAAGAGGTTTATCAAGGCTCAAGCTCAAAAGGCAGGGCAACAAGTGTTGTTGCCGACCAGCTAGCCGAAGAAAAATTGACTCGTCTTCAAGACTTTGCAGCATAGAGGAGGCGGTATGAAATCTTATACTTTTGAAGAAAACCTTAGGTTTGATGTAAGTTTTTCGAAATTTCTTGGCGATGACGGGCAGCTTAAGCAGTCTTTACCGGATTCTCTACTGCTCAAAGAAGAAATGCTAAAAGCTTATGAAACGATGGTTTTGATCAGAGCTTTTGACCATAAGGCTATCGCTTTACAACGAACTGGCAAGCTTGGAACTTACCCTTCAGTTCTAGGCCAGGAAGCAATTGGTACGGCCATTGGTATGGCGCTCAGCCCAGATGATATTTTTGCGCCTTATTACCGCGACTTCGCTACCCAATATTTGCGAGGGGTGTCTTTAAAAGAGATGTTGATGTATTGGGGAGGCTTGGAACGTGGTAGTGATTATAAATCATGCCCAAATGATTTCCCTGTTTGTGTGCCAATAGCGACACAATATGGCCACGCTGCCGGTGCAGCTGTTGCTCTGAAAACCAAAGGCATACATCAAGCATCTCTTGTTACGTGTGGTGAGGGCGCGACCTCGAAAGGCGACTTTCTCGAAACACTAAATCTGGCAGGGGCGTGGCAACTACCCTTGGTAATGGTTGTAAATAACAATCAATGGGCTATTTCGACCCCCCGCGATATTCAGTGCGGCGCGCAAACGATTGCCCAAAAAGCGATTGGCGCCGGGATTGAGGGACTGGTTGTTGATGGTAACGACTATTTTGCCGTGCGTCATGCAGTCAATATAGCACTGGAGAAAGCCTACGCAGGTAAAGGTGCAACGCTTATTGAAGCGGTGAGTTATCGCTTAGGGGATCATACTACCGCCGATGATGCTTCACGTTATCGCAGTGATTCTGAGCTGAAGTCAGCCTGGGACAAGGAGCCTATTTCAAGACTAAAAACTTTTTTACTGTCTAAAGGATACTGGTCGGAATCCAAGGAGAAAGAACTTCTCATACGAATTAAGAAGAAAATTAGTGAGGCTGTTGAAGCCTATCTTATAGAGGAGGATGACGTACCTGAGGCGATGTTTGATTATCTCTTCGAAACACTACCTGAGCCACTGCTTGACCAATACGCGCAGGTCAAATTGCTTGGTATGAAAAACACTAAAAAAATAAGCCCGCAATGTGAAGGGACAAGGTTTGAAAATACCGACGCTCAGGATAAGTTGAAGCCAGTTGATATGGAGGGGCATAGCCATGAATGATATGAATCTTACTAAAGCAATAGATGACTGTGCTCCTGAAAGTGTTGGCGCATCGAAGGTCTGTATTATTGAGGCCGTTAATATGGCATTGCATCGCGCAATGGCAGAAAGTGAAGAAGTGGTTGTGCTTGGCGAAGATGTTGCTGTTAATGGCGGTGTTTTTCGCGCAACGGAGGGCTTGCGAGAAGCATATGGTGTGCGTCGGGTTATGGATACACCACTAGCTGAAACGATGATTGCAGGCATGACTATAGGAATGGCAGCTCAAGGCCTGCGTCCGGTTGCAGAAATACAGTTTATGGGCTTCATTTATGCTTCAATGGAGCACTTGGTTAGCCATGCTTCACGTATGCGTAATCGCACACGTGGGCGCCTTTCTTGCCCCATGGTTATTCGCGCCCCCTATGGCGGGGGAATTCATGCACCCGAACATCATAGTGAAAGTACCGAGGCAATGTTTGCGCATATTCCGGGTATTCGGGTTATACAGCCTAGCTCTCCAAAAAGGGCTTATGGACTGCTTTTGTCAGCGATTCGTTCCAATGACCCTGTTATATTTTTGGAGCCAAAGCGCATTTATCGTTTATTTCATAGTGAGGTAAAGGATGATGGCGAAGGCTTGCCATTGGATAAGTCCTTTCTATTGCGTCAAGGAAGGGATATGACTTTAGTTTCATGGGGTGCGAGTATAAATGAAACTATGCAAGCGGCAAGTTTATTGGCTAGGGATGGGATTGAGTGTGAGGTGATAGACGTTGCCAGTATTTCTCCTATAGACCACGACACTATTATCCAGTCGGTTCAAAAAACTGGTCGCTGCATAGTTATTCATGAGGCGCCAAGAAGCTGTGGGCTGGGTGCGGAGATTGCAGCAACGGTTTCTGAAAGAGCCTTCCCTTACTTAAGGGAACCCGTGGCGAGGATCACTGGTTATGACACGGTAATGCCATATTTTCGTAACGAATCAAGCTACCTGCCTGGCGTAGAGCAAATAACTGAATTGGCAGCGGTGATGTGCAGGGCCGTAACACCGGTTGACGCAGACGGAAACAAGGAGGCTTAGCTATGAGCAAATTTTATCTACCTGATCTCGGTGAAGGCCTCCAGGGTGCAGAAATTATTGAGTGGAAGATTAAGCCTGGCGATATGGTCTTGGTTGATCAGTTGATTTTAGTTGTCGAAACGGCAAAAGCAATTGTGGAAATTCCATCTCCTGTGGAAGCTAGAATCGGGAAAATTCACTGTAAAGCGGGCGACATGGTTGATGTGGGTTCAGTGTTATTAGAATACACTGAGAAGGAAAATGCTGAGTCCCCGATAGGTAAAGATACTTCGATATCGGAGTATCTAGGCGTCTCTCAAAATGTGCAAAAGAGCGTATCGGTCGTTGGAAGTTTGCAAACTGCAGAAGGTGAAAAGGATGTCGATCAATATGAGGATATGATTGTTGATCATGCCAGCCCGCCTGACAGTGCGCTTTTAAAGCAGAAACAGACTTTAAATGCTCCGCCTTCTGTCAGGGTCTTTGCAGAAAAAATAGGCCTGACAGAACAGCTCAGTGAAAAGTCTTATGGGATGCTTACAGAGAAAGGAATTCTGGAAGCTCATTACAAGAAGAATGAGCTGAAAGGAAGTTCTCCTGGGAGATGTAGTGATTCAATCACTAAATTAACAGGTGCCAGGAAAGTCATGGCGCAAACGATGAGTAAATCTCATGAACAAATTCCAGCCGTAACGCTGTTCGATGATGCCAATATTTGTACTTGGAAGAAAAGTGAGGACATCACGCTCCGATGTATTAAAGCACTTGTCTTTGCGTGTATGAAGGAGCCAATACTCAATGCCTGGTTTGATGAGGAAGCTTTAGGTATTCAGTTATTCGAAGATATTCATTTAGGTGTGGCGGTTAATTCCGCGCAGGGTTTATACGTTCCGGTGATTCGAAAGGTGCAAACTCTAGACGATGCTAGAATCAGAAAAATCATGAAGAAACAGATTCAATCAGTTCATGACCGTACGATTAAGCCTCAAAAGCTACTTGGTGCAACGATTAGTCTAAGCAACTTTGGCTCGTTAAGCGGGCGTTACGCTACACCTATAATTGTTCCGCCACAGGTTTCGATCATGGGTGTGGGGAAAATTCGTGATGAGCCTGTCGTTGAAAACGGACAGATAAAGGTTGGTCGAGTTATGCCTATATCGCTGAGCTTTGATCATCGCGCAGCCAGCGGTGCAGAGGCGGCCAGGTTTATGCAGGCTTTTATCGAGTCGTTAGAGTCTTAAGGGCTCTCTGGTGCTTTGTTTCTCTGAGTGATCTACAGAGTTTCAAGTCTATACAAGTGATTGACCAAGGTCTCGCTTTATGTGAATGTGGTCTTGCGTTTGTGCAGTAGTCAATACCGCACAATAGATAGGTACTCCACAACAATAGACGAGACTTTTATGGATACAGTTAGAATTATCTATCCCGCTATCGCGATGTTTTTATTAACCTCTTTTTTAGTTTTTAAACTAGGGTTAACACGCTTTGCGGCAATTAAACGCGGTGAAGTTAGTATGAAGTACTATCGTTCATACAATGAAGGGCAGGAGCCGCAAAGGCTCCATATTCTCACTCGCCATATTCATAACCACTTTGAGGTACCACCCTTATTTTATGTTGGGGTTATACTCACTTATATCACGGATAGCGTTGGTCTTGTGTCAGTTGTCGCTGCTTGGTTGTATGTGGCTTTGCGGCTAGTACATTCTTTTGTCCACTTGGGTAACAACAATGTCAGCCTAAGGTTTGCGAGCTTTGCTGCGAGTATGATGGCTTTAGCAGTGTTGTGGCTCGCCATGTTGTTTGCGTTGGTATAGTACTCGTAAGCACTTGTTTATCTGTCACATCGCAGTAACTTGAAGCGTTGTTTTCCCTCAAGAATCTCTGACTCTGGCCAGATCGCATTTGCCTTTTGCTCAAATGCTGCGTTCTGTGCCAGAATTTGAAGTTCTTCACTTATGGCTTTATCACTTCGTGTAATAAAAGCGTTTTCTGTCGGTACACTCGCTTCAAATGTATTGATCAATTCGCAGTTCTCGTCATTGGCAAAGATGATGTGCTTGGCTCCAGGGTTTAGTTCAATAAATGAGCAGCCAGAGAGCGCTGTACCGAGTATGAGTGCAGTAAACTTTGAAGACCGTTTGACTGAGGGGTAGCTATATTTAAGCAGCATCGTTATCGTCCTTTATTGTGACTAACGCATAGCTGACTGAAGGCATTTCCTTGCATCCATTTATACGTTTTTGGTTGAGTTTCATTCTTCTTCAGGGATAATGCATGTCAGAAAATTGCTGTGCAGTTCGGACGATTAGTTTAATCCCTTGTCACAAACTATATAGCAGCGATATAAGCTTGTTTTCTATCGGTAATTTTTTCATGAGTTTACAGTATAAGATAGTGCCGGTAACGGCTTTTGAGCAGAACTGCTCAATTTTGTGGTGCGATCAGAGTAAAAAAGCGGCAGTTGTCGACCCTGGTGGTGATTTACCCAAAATTTTGGCTGAGCTTGAATCTTTAGGCCTTCAGCTTGATAAGGTAATTTTGACACATGCGCATATTGATCATGCCGGTGCAACGGCGGATTTAGCTGAGCAGAGTGGGGTGCCTGTCGTTGGCCCTCATAAAGAAGATAAGTTTTGGATTGATATGCTGCCTCAGCAGAGCCAGATGTTTGGTTTTCCTGCTGCCAAGATCTTTACGCCTGACCAGTGGCTGGAACAGGGCGATACGGTTGAAGTGGGGAGCGAGATTCTCGAAGTGCTACATTGTCCTGGTCATACGCCAGGCCATGTCGTTTTTTACCATCGAGGTAGTGATTTATTGGTCGTTGGTGACGTTCTTTTTCAAGGCTCAATCGGGCGTACGGATTTCCCTAAGGGCGACTTCGACACGCTTGCGAAGTCGATTCGATCTAAGCTTTGGGCATTGGCGGATGAAACGAAATTCATTCCGGGTCATGGCCCGATGTCGACCATAGGGCATGAAAAAGCCAACAACCCCTTTGTTGGTGGTTACGGCTAGTAAGGTATACAGATAATATTTAAGCGCTCGATACCAGCGTTGACACAGTAAAAAATCAGATAGGCATAACGTTAATGACACAAATGGTAAGAACACGAATCGCACCATCCCCAACGGGTGACCCTCATGTTGGTACAGCATATATTGCATTGTTTAATATGTGTTTCGCCAAGCAACACGGAGGTAAGTTTATCCTTCGAATTGAAGATACTGACCAAGCGAGAAGCACGCCAGAATCGGAACGTGATATTTTATCTTCAATGAAGTGGTTAGGGCTTGATTGGGACGAAGGTCCAGATGTAGGTGGTGATTATGGGCCTTATCGCCAGAGTGAGCGAAAAGACGACTATCGTGCCTATGCCGAGCAGTTGGTCGAACAGGGTAATGCCTTTTATTGTTTTCGTACACCAGAAGAGCTTGATGCGATTCGTGAAGAGCGAAAAGCGGCGGGTTTAAACCCTGGGATTAAAGGTGACCTTGAGTTATCTAGTGACGAAGTCAAAGAACGTTTAGCTCGTGGCGATGCGCATGTTATTCGTATGAAAGTTCCGGACGAAGGTGTTTGCGAAATTGACGATATGTTACGTGGCAAGATAGAGATTGACTGGTCTCAGGTCGATTCTCAAATTCTGCTTAAGTCAGACGGTATGCCTACTTATCACCTGGCGAATGTAGTTGATGACCATTTGATGGCGATCACGCATGTTATCCGTGGTGAAGAGTGGATTAACTCGGCACCTAAGCACCAGTTGTTGTATAAGTATTTTGGCTGGGATATGCCTGTGCTATGTCACATGCCATTATTACGAAACCCGGATAAGAGCAAGCTAAGCAAGCGTAAGAACCCAACCAGTATTAATTATTATGAGCGTGCTGGTTTTTTACCCGAGTCAGTCATTAACTATTTGGGGCGAATGGGTTGGTCTATGCCTGATGAGCGTGAGAAATTTACACTACAGGAAATGATTGAGAACTTCGATATTAAACGTGTTTCGCTTGGTGGACCGATTTTCGACGTCGAAAAGCTAAGCTGGTTGAATGGCGTGTGGATTCGTGAAAATCTAAGTGCTGACGAATTTATGGCGCGCGCTCAAGCTTGGGCATTCAACGAGGCAAACCTTAAACCTTTGGTTGAGCATGTACAGGGGCGTGTATCGACCTTTGCTGACATCGCACCATTAAGCACCTTTATGTTTTCAGGTATGCTGGAATTACAGGCTGCAGATTTTGCGCATAAAAAACTAGAAGAAGGGCAAGTTAAACGCGTGTTGCAGTTTGCTTTGTGGCAATTGGAATCATTACGTGATTGGAACAAAGATAATATCTTTGCCGAGATTAAGGCTTTGTCCAAGGTGATGGAGTTTAAGATAGGTGATTGCATGCAGCCAATCTTTATCGCTATTGCTGGTACACCAAACTCTTGGTCAGTAGTCGATTCTATGGCGCTTTTAGGGCCAGATATGAGTCGTGCCAGGCTGCGTCATGCTGTTAGCATATTGGGTGGCTTTTCCAAGAAAGAAACCAAGCGAGTAGAGAAGGAATATCAATCGCTTAGCGCAGAAATCAAAAAGTTAAAAGAAGTGTAAAAATAGTCTTGACTCGGGGGGGAGACTTCAATAATATACGCCCCCGTTGAATGATGCACAGCACACCAGTGCGGGGCCATAGCTCAGCTGGGAGAGCGCGACGCTGGCAGCGTTGAGGTCTGCGGTTCGATCCCGCATGGCTCCACCAAATCATTCAGGACAGTTTACTGTCCCCTTCGTCTAGAGGCCTAGGACACCGCCCTTTCACGGCGGTAACAGGGGTTCGACTCCCCTAGGGGACGCCATATAAAAAACCTCGATATCAATTTGATATCGAGGTTTTTTTTCGCCTGTAGAAAGTTGAGTATAGCCATTGTTACTTTCTCTCAGTCTTTTTCGGGCTATTTACTTGTCTACTGTAGTTGTTCTATGTGTTTTTCTCTGCCGATACTCAGTTAAATTTGTTTTTTAGAGGCTCATAAAGGAGGGGGATTAGCAGATCAAATCTGCCTGATGGATTTTTGACGTTTACTGGGTGTTAGTAGGTATTATGTTTGACGAAATCCGTACTCGAGACTTTTAAGTGAAATATGTTTGTGTATAAGGTATTGAATATAATAAGAAAATAAAAAGTAATCAAAGTTATTTATGAAGTTGGCATGCTAATCGCTTAATGTGAATCAACTAAATAAAAATGTACTTCAAAGAGAAGTACAAATACAAAAAATTGATTAATTAGCAGATTAAATTGACGGGTGATAAATATGTTCGCAACTAACAACGAAGTACAAATGGTGGAAAAGACTGAAACATCAAATGTTGTAAATATCCGTAGCGCACGTAAAGCACAAGAAAAAGCACAGCAAGAGTTATTAGATTATATGATGTGGACAATGAAGCACGATATGGATCCACACCGGTTGCATGATGACCCAATCGAAGTGTTTCGTGAGGAAATGAAAGCAAAAATGAAATCAGCGCAAGACGTAGCCTAAGCTGCTAGCTGTAGTTACGGAGTATAAATAGAAGCGCAGTCAACGCGACAATATAATAAACTGATTTGGCCTGAGTTGGTTTATCTATAAAAGGGAAGCATAGAGCTTCCCTTTTTTTGTGTCTTAGCTTCATAATATATCGATGACAGAAGATCTATTTGAAACTAGTGCTCACGCTTACCCCGAAGCAATTGATATTGGCTTAGATGGTGGGGCCTTAAGTTATTACCGTCACTTTTATTCTCGCAGTGAAGCTGACAGCTTATTTAAGTCTTTGCTTTGCGATATCGAATGGCAGCAAGAGTATATTCAAATGTATGGTGTCGAGCGCCCAATACCGCGGCTCAGTGCATGGTATGGTGATCCTAACATCTCTTACAGCTATTCTGGGATCGCTGCAAAGCCGAAAAACTGGACGCCCTTATTGCAAAATATAAAGATCTTGGTAGAGCAGCGTACGGGTGAAATATTCAATGGTGTCTTGGTCAACCGCTACCGTAATGGTCAAGACAGCGTATCCTGGCATAGTGATGACGAATCAAGCTTAGGCCCTGACCCGATTATCGCTTCACTTAGCTTTGGTCAAAGTCGCTACTTCCAGCTAAAACACAAAAGGAAAGAGGGAGAAAAATATCAGCTGGAGCTTGAGCACGGTTCTTTATTGCTAATGAAATCCGGCGTGCAAAAGAATTGGTTACACCAGGCGCCAAAAACTCGACGCGAGGTTGCAGAGCGAATTAATCTAACTTTCCGACGAATTATGTAAGGGGCGTGTCTTTATTTGGAAACAGCAATAGAGCCTTTTCCGACGCCTTCGTAGGCATTGACGCGATAATGGTTGGCGGGCTTCATTTCTTTACAGCGTAGGGCGACATGTTGAGCAATTAACTCAACAGTTGAGTCGCTATCAATTAAGTAGACACGTTTGGCAGGGAGCGTAACACTAAACTTACCTTGTTGTGCTCTATAGGCAAACGTTACGTGCGCTTTACCGTCAATATCAAACTCCTCGACAATATCTTCTTGCGTACCTATATAAATATTTCGGAAGCAAGCCGCCCAATAGTCTTCTAAGTCGAAATTTCGTTGGTGGTTTTCAAATATCTCAATTTTTGAACGGTGACCGTGAACGATTCTCTGGCAGTTGCCGTCATGTTTTTTGAGGCCGTGGCTATAGTGGTAATAAGCACCGTCAATGTGCTCCTCACTAAGAGAAAGTTCGACCTTACTGACATTGTCAGGAAGGGCATTAAGAATTATTGTTTCGAGATAAGCTGCAACGGTTTTAGTATTGATGGTTTTTACATCAAGTACTAGCACCGCTGATTCCGGGGATATGTGTTGATAAGACCCCATGACGTTTTTCCAATTTAGCTCACACACACCTTTATCTTGTTTTACTTCAAGGTTTTTGGCTTGTGCTGATATCACAAAGCGGTGATCGAGTTCTTCATCGATTATTTGCTTAATCTGCTTTTTTACATGACCGAAGTCAAAGACCATTCCCTGATCATCCAGCTCACCACTAAGCACTATGTCCACGATCCAGCTTTCACCGAGTATCCCGCGTTGAAAGTCATAGTAAGAGAAATCGATAACACTGAGGTTGTTAACAAACAGCTGGTTCATAAGTTTTCCTGAATGAAAGCAGGGGAGTCCCGACCTATCGTGTAATGATATCAAAGGATAGGTAGGGATTCCCCGACATTTTACAGTTTTTTTCCTTTTCTTGGTTTTTTGTAACATATTGAATACTTAACTTGTTAAATCAGGTGTTTAGATTAGCCTTAATAGACACTAGTTAACTAAAGTTCCTATTAATATCGGCTTTCATGGCAGAATTTTCCGTATCCATCAAGCTTAAGACCCAGTTGCTGCAGGCGTTAGCCCAGCAGGTTGCCGTGTCGTTTAATGACGGCATTGGAAAAGCGATTCACGCTACCTCAGCTCAGTTATATAAGAAACTAGATGATGCTGAGGATTGGCTGCGAGCGGATTTTTCTTTAGCCATTAATCTTCTAGAAGCAAATAGTGAATGGTTTGCTGCACAGGTTGCAAACAATGCTATTGGCGCTCTGAAGGAGGTTGAGCAGAGTTTATCAAATGAAGAGGTGCTCAGTGATGAACTAGAGCAAGTGAAAACTGATACACAAAAGCCGCATGGTGGCGATAAGCTTGACCTTGACTCACTTAGTCTTGTCTCCAAAGATGACTTTGAAGATTGGCTTAGTGCCAATATGGGTATCAAGTACCTAGAAGCTGAACTTGGTTACGAGCTTCATGAGGTTTGTTTAATTGTTTCGTACCTGTTTGGAGAAACAATTGGAAAGGAAGATTGTCCTCTGGCACCCCATGCAATTTTCAGCACCTTAAAAACAGCTATCGAGCAACTAGAAATCCCGGCGGCTCCCCAGATTGTCATCTATAAAGCGCTGTCTCGTAGCTTTCTTGAAGACTTAAGAGAGTCATATCTTGAGATAATCGGCACTGTCAAAAAAGTCCAAGTTAATTACAAGCCTAAGCAAACTCAAGAGCCGTTAACAAAGACAGAAAGTGAAGCAGATGCCGCACAAGAAGCCAGTTCAGCCGAAGAGACAGTAAATCACAATGTTGAAGGGCTGAGTGATGCACCAGTTATTGGAGGGGGCTCTTCAGCCGCGTCTATCCTTGAAAATCGCCACCAATATAAAGCTCAAGAAAACAGCACATTAGATACTTTGTCACGTCTGCACACCTCCTCTACTAGTGGGGGGCAATTAGGCTTAGCTTCTGCTGGGGAAGAAATCGATGCAAACTCGCAAAGTATACCTGTAGGTCAATACGCGCCTGCTCAGTTAGTTGGTGCAATTAGCCAATTACAGCAAGTTAGAGATGATACCGAGCTAATCGAACGTAAGAAGTTACGTACTTGGATTGAAAGTGGTCTAAGTGAAATGCCGGGCGGTGCCAAGAATATTGGCCAGCAAGAATCCGAGCTAATCGATGTGACGGATCGCTTTTTCGAAGTCATTGTCGAGAAAATCGGTGTCAGTGGTTTGCTCGAGCGTTGGTTAGAAAAACTTAAACTCACTATTCTTAAGGTAGTTCTTCGAGATAAAACTTTCTTCTCTAATGCTTCGCATCCAGCGCGTCAATTGTTGAATAAACTAGCCAAGCTTTCAGCGAGCGAGAAGTCTGATAAGAAACGACTAGAGAAAGTTTTGGATCGCTATATCGGTAAGGTTGTAAGTGACTTTGACCATGATGATCAAGCGATAGAAAAAGTTGTAAAAGAGCTAGATGATTTATTAGAACGCCAAGCAATCGCGCAAAAACGTAATTCGGATCGCATTGCTCGGGCCTATGAGGGAAAGCAGAAGGTAGCAAGTGCTCGTCATAAAGTTGTAACAGACCTTAATGAACTTTTGCAGGGACAGTCAGTTCCGGTTGTACTGATGGAGCTTCTTGATAAAGCCGGGTGGCGTGAGCATTTGGCCTTAGTCGCTGTTCGCGATGGCGAAACAAGTGAAGGCTATACCGAAGCATTAAATGTTGTAGATGTACTTTTATCGTGGTTGGGTGAAGAGGTTGATGATAGTGACCAATGGGCCGTTGAACTAGAAATGGAGTTGGAAGCGCCTTCTATATTAGAACTAATCACAAAAGAGTTAACAATTGTTGGGCCTGTTGGATATGAGACGGTATTGCAGCGACTGGAAGATTGTTTGTTCCATGATGTTGATCCGCTGCTCGTCAAGATTGATCGATACGAATGGCCTTACGAGAAAACTGAAAAAGAGATTAAAGACCTGCGTCCAGATCAGGGTCAGGACCCACAAGCTTCTCATTGGCATAAGCGCGTAGTGACGATGAAAGTTGGTGAATGGGTTGAAATAAAAGATGATCAAGGGCGTGCCAGATGCTTGCGCCTCGCCTGGTCAGGAAGTGAGTCTTTCCGGTTCGTATTTGTTGATAGCCAAGGCATGAAAGATGAAGATATGCCTTTGGATAAGTTGGTCGAACTGTTTAAAGCTAATAAAGCAAGCTTTGTTGATAACGATGAAGTGCCCTTGGTTGACCAAGGCTTACATCAAATGGTTCAGTCTGTTTACGAAGAACTTGCTAGCCAGTCTAGTTGTGATGTATTGACAGGTTTACTTAATCGTCAGGCATTTGAACGCGGCTTAGAACAAAGTATTTCCGGTGCTGTTACTAATCAAAGTAAAGCGACTTTGATTTATATCGATGTCGATAAGTTCAATTTAACCAATACCAGCTATGGGCATCATGCTGGTGATGCTTTATTGAAGCATGTTGCTCAGACCATTAAAGCACAAGGCCTGGAAGATGCATTTTGCGGGCGTTTGGGTGGTAATGAATTTGGTATGATTTTGGTCAATTGTTCGCTTGAAACGACAAACGATGTAGCAGAAAATATTTGTAAAGAAGTCAGTTCGCAAAGCTTTACTTGGGAAGACCATGCTATCAATACGACGGTGAGTATTGGTGTTGCCGATTTTGAAGTTGAAATTGACTCCTACGACACCTTGATGCGAAAAGCGGGTGTCGCATGCGACTCTGCTAAAGAGCATGGGCGAAATCGCGTTGTACTGTATGAAGCGCTAGACAAAGACCAGCACAAGCGTGATCAGATGTTGGAGTGGGTTCAAAAGCTTGATCAGGATCTCGATGAATTGCTGACACTTCGCTGTCAGGAAATTCGTCCGATCACCACCGACCCCAATGCCAAGCCTCATTACGAAATTCTTTTGGGTGTTAGGGATAATGGTCAGGTATTGCCGCCTGTTATGTTGATCGAAGCAGCAGAACACTTTGGACGAATGGCGATGGTTGACCGCTGGGTGATACAGAACGTATTGCGTTGGATGGAGACACATGAAGAGTCTGTTGCTAAATCTGATGGCTTCTCAATTAATTTGTCTGGCAACTCTTTAAGTGATGATTCATTCCTTGAGTTTATACTAGGGCAGTTTGCAGCTAGCACGATTCCTCCGGAAATGATTTGTTTTGAGATTACTGAAACTGCAGCCATTACAAATCTGGCTGATGCGATCGAATTTATACGGGTACTAAAGCAGACTGGATGTAAGTTCTCACTAGATGACTTCGGTTCAGGTCTTTCGTCCTATGCTTACATTCAAAAACTTCCTGTTGATTTTATTAAAATCGACGGTGTGTTTATCCGCAATATCGCTAACAACGAACGTGACCAGGCTTTGGTCAAATCAATTAATGAGTTAGCTCACTTTATGGGTATGAAAACAGTTGCTGAATATGTAGAAAACTATGAAATTCTGAATGTTCTAAGAACTATTGGTGTTGACCACTCTCAAGGCTTTGGAATTAAAAAACCTGGTTTATTAGAAGAGTTAGCTTAAGTATAAGGCTTTGTGCTTGGAATACTTCAGCTATTCAGTACTTGTGAGTAGGCTGTGTAAACTCGCTTTTGGATCTCGATATTTTCGTCTTTTAGTCTCTCATCCAGTCGCTTGGCCGATTGGTTAATCTCTTGTTTAGAAAAGTTGCTAGGAATTGAGTGAGTCGCGTGGATTCGCTTGTAACTGGCGTAGTTCACTGGAAAGGGGCGGTAGGCTTTCTGAATCCCTTCATCAATAAGGTTAGCGACATCTTTATGGTCGTGTGTTTCAGAGATGCTTAGTGTATTTCCGAAGTCGATATGGATTTTACCCTTTTCTTCGCTCAGGCCTTTCTTACAAGAGATGAAATCATCAAACCGGTCTTTCTGATAGTCTGAGTTGTTTTCAGAGTTTATCAGTTCGTGAGCTTTGTCAATGTCACAAGGATCCCACTCGTAAGAGAAGCAGACAGGTACAATATTCAATGCGTTCATGTAATCGCTAAATGGTCGTTCCTTGGGCTTCGCTAAGATAAGCATTTTTATCAGGGCGGGGTTAGTTTTGTCTATATTGTCTTTTGCCCGGCCTTCCTTTTGCGCGATCCAAACGTTACCTTGCTGTGTAAAATGTAAATAACGAATGTACTCAGATTGTGTTTTCATCGCTTTAAGCATTGCTCTAGGAGACTTCAGAGATCTGAAGACCTTAAAGCAGCGGTTGAGTAAGGCAAGGTCGTTAGCAGCTGGGTGTTGAAGTAGGTTGTCACCGATAGCGCAATTTGAGGTAGAGAAACCATATTCCCTTAGCGCTTTATTAAGGATGAGTGGATCCATCACGATGTCTCGGTGGTTCGAGATAAAAACATAGGGCGTCGCAGGGTCTAGTTCATCAAGACCGGAAACGCTCAAATCATCATAGCTTGTTTCTATGTAGGGGAATATAGACTCTGCCACCCAGGCTTGAAAGGCATCAATCGAGTGAATATCAGCTAAACGCTCAAATTGAATCGGCGCTTGATTTTCGTCTGACTTGAATAGGCTCTTGATCACGGAAATAAGTTCTTTATCGCTCAGTAGTGCGCGCAATACTTGATTGACTTGCTTGTCCTCATAGCACTGAATTTCTTTAAAGCTTTCTTGCCATGCTATATTGAAAGAGACTG
>NZ_LWGA01001143.1:0-1306 GCF_001635235.1 Oleiphilus sp. HI0117
TGTCGACCTCAACAGGGAAACTTATCCGGTAAGTGGCTCACTTATGCGTTCTACTCGGAACCAAGACAATGGGCTAATCGATCAATCTGTCCAAGCTGACTTTAGCGTCCAAAAGATTGTTTTCCTAGGGGCTGAATCAACAGGTAAATCAAAGCTATCTCGGCTTCTCTCTGAACAATTTAATGAGCCGCTGGTTGAAGAATACGGCAGAGATTTATGGGAAGAAAAAAATGGCGACCTTACGCCAGAAGATCTGATAGATATTTGCATTACACAGACTCATAAAGAGGATCTCGCTCAGAGACAGGCGAGACGGTATATCTTTTGTGATACTTCTCCTGTTACAACGCTTTGCTATTCACATGCACTTTTTAAGCAGCGCTGTAATATAATAAGCGCTTTCGCTGAACGCCCATACCATCATGTATTTTTATGTGAGCCAGACTTTCCATTGGTCCAAGACGGCACCAGAAAAGATGAAGACTTCAGGTTCTGGCAGCACAGCTGGTATTTAGAAGAGCTAACGAAGTGCAACGTTGCATTTGAAATCTTAGGCGGTTCGTTGGAATCTAGAATGAACCGCGTCATCGAACTCCTGCCGGAGTAGCAGCATGGGCCTATTGTTTGTTGGTTATCTGGAAGCAGTTGTGCAGAAATATCGATTCGCATTTTGGAGTTAAACTCAAGAAATCGTTTGCCTTTAATTTTGAATAAAATGGAGAAGATTGAAGAAGTAAGCAATTTGTACGAGCGTTATATGCAGGAAGAAAATGAGATGCTAAAGGAATTGTTGCGCAAACAGCTATTATCAATGACTGAAACTGCATGCGAATATTCAGGAATGGTCGATGAAATCTTATCGAGAAAGGGAATTGCAAACGTTTAACTAAAAAACGAAGACAAAGCTAAATATTAGCTATTTATATATAAAACAATTGGATATGTGATTTTTCGGCTGAAAGTCCGCCAACTTTTGTCTTCGTTTTATTCAGCATGTCTTCGTTTTAATTCACTCGGTACAAGCTAAACACTCTCACCCGCAGCAACACCAGAAGCCCAGGCCCACTGAAAATTAAATCCGCCTAGCCAGCCAGTGACATCAAGCACTTCACCGATAAAATATAAGCCTGGCTGGGTTTTACACTCCATTGTTTTGGAAGCAATAACATCGGTGTCGACACCGCCCAAGGTGACTTCAGCGGTCCGGTAGCCTTCTGTTCCGGCGGGTTTTAGTGTCCAGTTGTTTAGGTGAGTGGCAATCGATCTAATGGTGCTGTCGGTAAATTCGCCCATCGGTTTTTCTGCT
>NZ_LWGA01001144.1:0-1092 GCF_001635235.1 Oleiphilus sp. HI0117
ACTTAATTAGAATTCTTATCTAGTTTTGGATATCAACAAAATGGGGAAGATTATGAGGAGAGCAAATCCCTATAAGTTTATTTTCAACTTCCCTTTTTCATCAAACGCCAGTACAAACCGACTAAACAACACTAAGCCGTCATCACAAATGAATGCGATCACTAATAGTGATTACCAAACCTATAGCAAAGTCTCTCCCGAGAGAGCAAAGCAAGTTCAGCATTGCTAACCTTATCGGATTCCATTGGAATTTTCTATCAAAAACATAAGGTTGATTGATTACACGCATTTTTTGTATGGCTTTAAATACTCAAGTTTAGAAATCTAAATTTCCTAGATTTCTAGAAACTCATTGGCTCACCTAATGTACCGTTCGCACCATCCCCCGTAGCTAAAATTCAGTGGATTACTAAGCACCTCAGGGCTACACGTTACTCTTTCAGCACTTCTTCTAACCAACCTCTTCCACCAAGCAATACGCGGTAGACTATAATTCTCTCGAGCTCTCACTTCGGACATAAATCCGCTCACATCCTGCATATCTACTAACTTCCCATTTTCAAAAGTTAGCTCATAGCAGTGTTCAAAATTCCAATCGAGATTAAAACCTCTAGCTCCGCACTCATTCATCAAGAAACCTCTTGCAGCGAGTAATCCACCTGAATAAGGTACCGCCAAATTAACCTCGTCATAAATATGAGTAAATAATGGAAGCTCCGCCCGACTTCCTAGAGGATTAACACCATTCAAAGTAGGAGATTTGTCTATAGGTAAATCCAAATTAATACTTAAAGAATTAAGCATTAATATCTCGTCAACAATCCCAAAACAACAGTGAAAGCCGGACCAAGAGCAAGTAGAAGTTGTAACGGGTTTCAAATGATAATTTTCAGGATTAAATACCGGAAATTGAGACGAACTTGTTATCGTGAAAAGCTCCTCATCAATCTCAATTGAGTTTTGAATTTGTACAGTCATACGTCTCATCCTTTGAGGGTTGTGCTTTTATGTTTATCACTTTAACCTTTAAAGCGACAATCATTGTCGCCAATATTTTTTGATGAGAAAAAACACTCAGTACAAGCCCAAGCT
>NZ_LWGA01001145.1:0-1159 GCF_001635235.1 Oleiphilus sp. HI0117
CAACACAGAGCACCGGCATAGTCGAATTAACTTTGTTACCCCAGAGCAAAGGCACTTAGGTCTGGATGAAGAAATATTATCGAAGAGGGATGAGCTTTATCGCAAGATGAAAAGAAAGAACCAAATAAGGTGGTCAAAAGCTACGCGGAACTGGGAGAAAGTGGGTGACGTTAAGTTGAACCCGGAGAAGGAAAAACAAGCAGCTTAAATGCTCAGGCGACAACTACCTTGAAAAACGCCGCTTAGAGCGCCGCAGATGTAGAAGGTTTAAGTGTTGTAATTATCTAAATCCTCCACAAAGACTAGAAGATGATGAAGAGTTGCGTAAGATTGTCGATTCTACAGTTGTATATTGCACTGCTAGCTCAGGTAAAGGACATGCAGATGATGATAGTGAATCGAATCTTCATTTAGTCAAGTACGTGAAATTTGGATCAGGCTTTGATTGACGGGTAACAGGTGGAACAGGGTAATTAGTAATAGATAAGAGGGCTGTGTGGTTGCCCTCTTATTTTTGATGGTGCAACAAGGTAACTTTGTTAGTGAATGTTCCCGCATAGGTCTTCACTGATTTTTAGATAGTAAAGTCGTTGGGTATCACTACCTAGTCGCGTGTTCTTGCTGTTTTTACCAGCATCTTTTTCAACAATACATTCCGATTTATTTAGAGCGGAGATTATTCTTCGAATAGCGTAGCCTCGACAGCTCATTTCTAAACCTGAACTAGTGAACATCCAAATTCTAGCTGACGTTCCATCATCATTCTTAATTTCTTTCCACCATCCAGCACGTTCATGAACTTTGTCATTGAAGTGGCTGAGATTAGTGAACTTGCTATCTCCATATCGACTGATAAATTTATGTATATTTTTTAGTATTTGACTGACCGCACTAGTGCCGTTTCCCCTGGTGAGCTTCCATTCTTTGAAAAGCATTACTGAAGCGCGAATAGCCGAACCTTCTACCCATGGGAAAATACCAAAATGGGTGGCAAGTTCACCCGCTAACGCTGCAATTATAAATCTATCAGCAGCACGGCTTTCTTGGCCATTCTTACAGGTGACTGAGTTTTTGATGTCTTCAAATCGTTCATGCAACGATTCGACGTCATTCATTTCTAATAACCTGTTTATGAACTCTGGGCCTGCAAATCCGTAGT
>NZ_LWGA01001146.1:0-569 GCF_001635235.1 Oleiphilus sp. HI0117
ATGTTTCCAGCCCTCGTTTTGCTTGCGATCATTGTGCACATGACTTACATGCCAGGGATATGAAGCCAGTATTAGGGCCAGGTGTAGAGAAGAAATTGGAGCGAGGGGAGTTAACGACAGATGACCCCGAGCATATTCATGACATTGTTTATTGAGTATAAGTACTCAGAGTCTCGATGAGATTGTTGTAAAGATAATAGTGGCGAGCATATCGCTTGATCTGAATTTAGTTAAGTAATAAATCAGTATCTATTGCGACAAACTTAGTGGCGGAACATATCAGTGACGAAGCTGTTAGTGCTTTAACGCCGTAGACCTCTACAGCAGAGCTGTGTTTCAGTTTGATTCGATCGACGAGCAGGTCGAAATCTCCATCACCAGATGCTAAAACAAGGATGTCACTGTGTGCCGCAAACTCCATAGCATCGAGTGTGATACCGACATCCCAATCAGCTTTAGCAGAGCCGTCAGCGCGCTGAATGTAGGGCTTCAACTTTACCTTAAACCCTATCGCTCTAAGTATATTCTGAAACTGTCTCTGTTTTTCATCTGCGGGCTCCGTTGCATAG
>NZ_LWGA01001147.1:0-744 GCF_001635235.1 Oleiphilus sp. HI0117
TCATAATGAAGATGGGGCCCTGTTGAACGTCCTGTGCTACCGACATAGCCAATGATTTGGCCTTGCTTAACGCGCTTGCCCGAGCGGATGCCGCGTGCGTAGCCATTCATGTGAGCATAAAGAGTGGTGATGCTTTGTCCGTGTTGGATGATGACAGTTTTACCGTAACCACCTTTTCTGGCTGCATGAATAACCTTGCCGTCACCAGTAGCTTTGATTGGCGTGCCGGTCGCCGCGGCGTAGTCAGTGCCTTTGTGCGCTCTGATTTTATGTAGAATAGGGTGCTTGCGACGCAGGTTGAAGCGTGAGGAGATGCGAGCGAAGTCGACAGGCGTTCTGATAAAGGCCTTCCGCATGCTTTTTCCGTCAGGAGTAAAGTAATTACTAATGCCGTTTTCTTGTTCATAGAGGACGGCAGAAAGTTCTCGTTCACGGTTGTGGAAGTTGGCCGCTAAAATTCTGCCGTTTTTGTACTTTTCTCCGTCTAGGTATAACTCTTCATAGATTAGGTTGAACTTGTCGCCGGAGCGGATATCTAAAATGAAGTCGATATCCCAGCCGAAAATATTGGCTAGCTCCATAATTTGCGACTGTGAGAGCCCGGCCTTTTGCCCTGCAAGGAATAATGAGCTTTCTATAGTTCCCTCACCGTAGGCGATATGAACATCCGGGGTGCGAGTAACAACTTCTTTAGTGAAGAATTGTTTTCATCCCGTTTAAATACAATTGACTTAAGGGGGGAGC
>NZ_LWGA01001148.1:0-2022 GCF_001635235.1 Oleiphilus sp. HI0117
TTTCACGGTTAGTAAAAATTTTATAGTCCTTCACTTCCATACGAACAAAATAACGGTCGCTCAAGTAATATCGTGCCCCTATACCGGCATGAATAGATTCTTCGTCCCGCTTTGCTTCTTCAGATAAGGTCGCCTTGGGGCTGATAAATACCATGCCCGCCCCTAAAGTAAAAAACGGTGAGAACTTCCAGGAAGGAAATGGCTGATGAAGCAAGTTCACGCTTGCGACTTTTATCTCAGCCGAATCACCCAGCACCTGACTCCCCCATAATTCAAGAGATATGTTGTTGGTCATCCAATAGCCCAGATAAGCCGAATTAAGGGCTGCTTTGTCAAACTGACCACTCATCAAACCTGCTTCCCAGCGACGTGTATTGAAGTCATCAAAGACTGGTTCTGTGATCTTCACAGTTTCGCCATTAGCGTCTTCCATCTGCAATACATCAGCAATATTCAACCAACCTTCATTACCTTTGCGATCACGAACTTTTAACCACTCCGTCTTTCGAGTTGAAACTTCTAGCCACTCCCCTTTTTCGCTGATATGGAATACAGGGAAACCTTGCGCGGGGCCTGTGCGCCATTCCACAAAAGGAAGTACCACTTTAAGCTGAGGCGCAAATACGGTAGACCCGGCATGGTCTTCACGAGTTTCGGCCTCACTGGCTAAAACAGGCCATGAGAACAGCGACAAAATGAAGACCACCAAGCAAGAATACTGGCAGCGTGTTAAGCCTGACATAAATATCCTTTTTTAATCATGCAACGTTCAACTCTTCTCTACACACGAGGAAAATCTCTATGTAATCAATACTAGTTAATTGGTGCCGCAAAAGGGTCGTTAAAGTATTGCGCCCCAAGGTCCAACCATTCAGAAATCAACTTAAGCTCGGATAAAGTGAGATCACCTTCATGAGAACCACCTGCTTCAAACAAGTCTAAAAATTCCCCACTTCTCAAAGCACCTGCTGTATTCATAGTTGGCCCCACTGGTACAGTTTCCTGGACGTAAATAATGTTTTCGAATTCATCACGAAGCGGCTCACCTTCGTCATCCAACACTGGCTGATCGCTATCGACTAAGCGGTCAATTAAAATGCCTTCAACCAGTTCAACTTCATTATCATTAAATAATAGCTCACGATAAGACTTATAGTGATCTGGATCGTCAGTTGAAGGACCATTACTCAAATCCAACTGCTCAACCGGAACTTGAGTTTCCCCTTCACTGTCTACATTACTATGACAGGATGTACAGGTACGGTCTTCTTCAAGTTCATCGACGATACGTGATCTCGGCACCGACCATAGAGAATGAATATGTGTTTCATAGTTCACCACTATTCGACACCCTAGTCCCCAAGTCCCTTCACAAGTTTCCTTAATTGGCATTGGTGTCGTTAAATCTTCATAAGCATAGCTAATATCATTGTCTGTATCGGCAGGAACGACCCACTCATCAGTATAAGTAATATCAGGGCTTAGATTTCGAATACCATAATTTTCGGTATAGGCCTGCGCCATGGTTTCCCCCATTAGCACACCAAAGGGTGTATCTTCATCAGGCCCGGCAGGAGACGTTCCCGGAAAAGGAAGACCAACAGTCTCTGCCCCCGTATTGACCGGTTCAGGCCCAGCGCCATTACGCCCATGCGGGACTTCGCTTGCACCCGTGTGGCAACCGTTACATTCTATTAATTCCCCTGGAGCGACTTGCAGCCAGTTTTGATGACGCTCACTAGTACGCTGCCCTTTTTCATTTAATACGCTAAGTGCAAAAGCAACATTGGCTGGTACGGTCACCATTACAGATCCATCTGGTTCAATAGGAACATAACCCAGGATTTCCCGCATAGATTGCGCTCGACTTCTACCAAAAGCGGAGTTATCAAAATCACGTACGTTTTCATCAGGTATTGAAACAGCCTTCTCGATTCTTAGAAAACGTTGAGGACGCTCAGAAGGCTCTGTCACCTCAGGATTAGCAAGCGCCGCTAAACCGGCAGGAGACGTATCTTCACC
>NZ_LWGA01001149.1:0-1329 GCF_001635235.1 Oleiphilus sp. HI0117
AACATTGTAGAAGGAATGATCGATCGGGACCTTCAGATGCCGGTTTTGTTGCGAGTCGAAAATATTCTAGATGCTCAAATTAAGCGCCTAAATGATGCCTTTGCTGAGGCGATAGAAAAGTTAAACTATCAATCACCTTATCGGGGTGTTTATCCGATCAAGGTAAATCAACAAGCGCAGGTTGTTGAAGAGATTGCCAGTTTTGGTGCTCGTTTCAAGCATGGCCTTGAAGTCGGCAGTAAACCTGAAATGATTGCTGCGCTATCGACACTTGAAGAGCCGGGCAGTTTGATTATCTGTAACGGCTATAAAGATGAAGAGTTTATTGAGCTTGGTTTACAAGCAACCAAACTGGGCTTCCTATGCTTTTTTGTGATTGAAACCTTAACCGAGCTGCCCATTATTATAAGATTGAGCCGCCAAATGAACATTCAACCCCACATTGGTGTGCGGGTGAAAATGACCTCTCAAGTCAGTGGGCATTGGAATTCAACGAGCGGTGATCGCAGTGTGTTTGGTCTAACTAGCACACAACTTATCGATGTGGTTGATAAGCTAAAGCAAGAGAACATGCTGCACTGCCTCGAATTATTGCACTGCCACTTAGGTTCACAAATCCCCAGCATTCATGATATTCGAAGTGGTGTCGTAGAAGCCTGCCGCTATTTTACTGACCTAATGAGTGAGGGTGCAGAATTAACCCATATAGATTTGGGTGGTGGCTTAGCGGTTGATTATACCGGCGCACAAAGCAATGACGATAAAAGTCGTAACTACACGCTTGAAGAATATTGTGAAGATATTGTCGATACTCTCAAGCAAACCTTGGACGACCATAATATTCCTCACCCAACGATTGTCACGGAATCTGGGCGAGCAACTGTCGCTTACTCTTCAATTCTGCTGTTCAATATTCTAGATACCAATATTTTTGAACCAATCAGTCTGCCCGAACCATCGCCTGAGGAGCATCAACTACTCACAAAGATTCGTGAGATAAAAGACTACCTATCGCCACGGCGAGTACAGGAGTGTTATAACGATGCGCATTTTTATCGTGATGAAGTGCGTGCTTTATTCAAGCGTGGGCAGCTCTCATTAAGAGAGCGATCAATCGCAGAAAACTTATTTCTCGATGTTCTTCATTGTATCGCAGACCTGTTAGATACAATGGATAAAACGCCACCAGACCTGGAAGACCTTAAGCTATCGTTGGCAGATATCTACTATGGAAACTTTAGCCTATTTCAATCGCTGCCAGACATATGGGCGATTGATCAACTGTTTCCGATTATGCCAATTCACAGGCTGCATGAGACGCCAACACGT
>NZ_LWGA01001150.1:0-895 GCF_001635235.1 Oleiphilus sp. HI0117
GGGTTTATGTATGTAGGCAGTGCTAAAAAGAAGCAGTCGATATTAGGTTTGATTCCACTGTTTAAAGCGGTTGAAGACTTGGGGGCAGACCCGGAAGAACTTTTGCGGCGCAGGGGGATGTCCTTGCAGAATATGAATGGTGCCGCCGTGATTGAGCAATCTTTGGAGCTGGATATCGTGTCAGAAGCAATAGACTTACTGAATGACCCTATTCTTGGTGTCAAGGTAGGCAGTCAGGTGACATTTACCTCATACGGTACCTATGCAATGTTGCTTATGAGTGCACCAAATTTTGACCAGGCTTTGAAGGTTGGCGCTCAATTTCAGTCATTATCACTGCTCTTTTCACATATGACTTTGCATTTTGATAAAGATTGGATAGAGCTACGTTATACCTTACCAGAGGCCTCACCTAAACTCAGGACATTTATTGCCGACAGAGACCTTATGGGAACCTATATCTTTGTAAGGGAGTTTCTTGAAAAACCAAACGAAATACTAATTGCTGCAGGTACTGCTCGGCCTAAGCCTGAAGGTAAGTGTTTGGCGGAGTATCAGAAATATATCGACTTTGATTTACATTTCGATCAGCCCTATAACTGGTTTCGGCTTCCACGCGTCATTTTGAGTGTGGCGATGAAGCACGGGAACCCTCTCGCTCATCAGCTATATCGAGTTCAAGCTTATGAGCTATTACGTAAGTTCTATTCGCAAGATGAAGATATTGTTTCACAAACCAAGCAAGTCATTGAAGGCTACGAAGGGCGCTTTCCAAGCGTTCCTGAAGTGGCAAAGATGTTTTCTGTGAGTGAGCGTACCTTCCGCAGAAAACTAAGCGCTGCCAACACGAGTTACCAAGGTATCCTGGATGAGCATAAGAAACAGCGCTGTCTAG
>NZ_LWGA01001151.1:0-398 GCF_001635235.1 Oleiphilus sp. HI0117
ATATTTCCAAAGTATTCGCTATTTTGATCGTCGAAAAGAGGACTCTAATGCTAATAAGTGGCGTGCAGCGCTTGTAGAATATGAACAGGATAGGATCTCTCAGCGAAACGGGCGTTCTGCTTATGTTGCAGCAAATGCAGCGCTTAGGCTATTAAACAAAGACATCCTTCAGTTTGAAGCGATTAGCTTAAGCTTACCGCTCAAAAAGTCTTTGGATCAAAAAACACGAAATCTAAAAGCCTTGGTAGCTAAACTCGAAAGCCTTGCCGATTACGAAGTGTCCGAGGTTATTTCAGCGGCTACTTATAAAATCGGAACGATATATAGAACCTTAGCGCAAGATATCATGTCTTCCGAAAGACCCGACAAACTTACAGAGCTTCAGTTAGAGCAATACG
>NZ_LWGA01001152.1:0-524 GCF_001635235.1 Oleiphilus sp. HI0117
TTTACTGTATAGATGACGTATTATGAAGAAACAAGACATCAGTAGTAACAATAGATCGGGTGAGAGCCAGGTATCAGTGAAGCCAGAACCGGTGGATGAAAGCTGGGCGCTAGCTTTGCTTAATGAAGCACTCATCGAAGAGGCCGCAGAAACTACGATTGAAAGAGCTAAAACTACTGTTGGGAAAGCGGAACAAAACTGTGAGCTTTCAGATGACAGTGTTACCGAAAGTCTTAACGATAATGCTGAAGTGTTCTCGAAAGCGGTAGGCAGCAATGAATTGCCTGAACATTCGTCTTCAGAATCTCTGCAATTAATGTACAGACAACACAGCCTGTCTGCGGACTACGCTCATAGCAATGAGGTGCATAGAAGTGCTTCATTGTCTGCAATTCAAATGCAGCAGATTGTTTTTAATGAAGTTAAAAAATTTAATGCAGAATCAGAAAAGCTGGCAAACCGAAGTGGCAGAAATTGGCTGGCTCGCTTGATTGCAAAGTTTACCGGCAGGTCATGATTAGCTA
>NZ_LWGA01001153.1:0-5672 GCF_001635235.1 Oleiphilus sp. HI0117
ATTAGAGCAGGGCTCATTTGCTCAACAATATCAGAGACTGAGCCAATTCTGGACAAGGTTGAATCAACACTGATTTCCGCCATCTTCCTAGCCTTTGAGGGAATAATTCCCTGCCAGCCAAAAATGGGCCGAATGCCCCAGAATTTGATCGGATAAAAAGTAAGCTTAATGGCTAACCAGTTGGTGATGAATCCAACAATTCCCGCAATTAAGGGAATGCTTGCCAACTTGAGTAGCTCGAAGTATGAGTTCACTTCCATAATGACAGATACGTTTTGTAATTGTTATTTGGGAATAATCGTCGCGCTCAGCCCCAATAATTTAACGCTTCAAGGCCAGCCAGATTGCAATTTAGCATGCTATCACATAGGATTCACGGATTGTGTTCTACTTTAATAACAGGCTGATTATGTCACGTCGAAGCTTACTGGAAATTGGCCTTGTTCAACGCCTTGCCCTCGCGGCCTCGCTAAGTGCAGTACTAATTTATTGTGTCTACAGTGTCACCAGGTAGATAATGATTTTATCTTTCCGAAATCTAACGCTCGGCTACGAAGCGCACCCCGCTGTTCACCACCTTTCTGCCAGCATTGATAAAGGCATGCTTGTTGCCCTTGTTGGGCCTAACGGTGCAGGTAAATCGACACTGCTTAAAGGTATTATGGGGCAACTTGCTCCCTTAGAAGGTGATATTCAATTTGGACCCGTCGAGAAAGATGATATTGCTTATCTTCCTCAACAAAACATGGTCGATAGAAGCTTCCCTATTACAGTTCAGGAAATGGTCGCTCTTGGCGCCTGGAAACATATGGGTGCTTTCGGGCGATTACGTAGCAAGCATAAAAAGCAAGTCGCACAAGCGCTGCAGCAACTGGGTTTATCAGGGTTTGAAAAACGCTTGATCGGATCTCTTTCAGGAGGGCAAATGCAGCGCGTTTTGTTCGCACGCTTGCTCGTTCAAGAAGCCAACCTAATATTATTAGATGAGCCTTTTACCGGCGTAGACAGCCGAACAACACATGACCTACTACACTTGATTCAACACTGGCATGAACAGGGTAAAACGATTGTTGCAGTACTCCATGACCTTGAGCAAGTAAAGTCTCACTTCCCACATTGCCTTTTGTTATCGCGAGAGCCCATCGCTTTTGGGCCAACTGCCGGCGTATTGACTGAGCAAAACTGGCAACGAGCACGACAACTCAACGAAGCCTTTGATGAAAACGCCGTGTATTGCGGGGCTCACTAACAGATGTTCGATCTTTTTATTGCGCCAATTTTAGACTTCTCATTTATGCAACGCGCTATCGTTGGCTGCCTTGCGATTGCGATTAGCGCAGCGCCTATTGGCGTTTTTCTGATGTTAAGACGCATGAGTTTAACTGGCGACGCCATGGCACACGCAATATTGCCCGGTGCAGCGGCAGGCTTTTTTCTGGCCGGCTTATCTATTCAGGCAATGACCATCGGCGGGATTATCGCAGGCTGCCTTGTTGCGCTATTTTCCGGTTTCGTCTCTCGTATGACCGATGTCGCTGAAGATGCCAGCATGGCTGCCTTTTATCTTATTTCTCTGGCAGCAGGCGTCCTGATTATTTCAATTAACGGTAGTCAGGTTGATTTACTACACGTACTTTTCGGTTCCGCGCTGGCTTTGAACAACGAAGCTTTATATTTGCTTGCCGGGGTTTCTACAATTACCTTAATTACACTTGCTCTGCTGTTCAGACCGTTGGTTCTTGAGTGTATGGACAGGCTTTTCCTGCAATCAGTCAGTCGACTAAGTCCAATTGCTCACTTTGCCTTCCTGGTGCTAGTTGTTCTAAACCTTGTTGCCGGCTTTAACGCCCTTGGTACCTTAATGTCTGTGGGTATGATGATTTTGCCTGCAGCCTCTGCAAGGTATTGGGTCAAGAGCCTCGATATGATGCTTTTGGCGTCCTCTTGTTTTGCAATTCTCTGTTGTTATATCGGCTTACTCTTGTCATACCATGCTGGCTGGCCAACCGGGCCGGCGATCATACTGACACTTGGTATGCTCTACGTCTTGTCGTTTTCATTAGGACTTAATGGTAGCCTTTTATCTCGACTTGCCAAACCCAAACATCTCAGCGCATAACTCGTAAATATAGGTAATTTAAATATGAAGTCCTGGTTTAAATCGATCGAAAACGATGCTGAAGGCACCTCCTATCCCTTAGATAAAGTATTAAACGAACTAAACTTCTCTGAAGAGGGTTTAATACCCGTAATAGCCCAGGACCATGAGACGAGAGAGGTGCTAATGTTTGCCTGGATGAATCGCGAGTCATTAAAAGAAACTCTCGAAACCTCCAAGATGTGCTATTGGTCCCGTTCGCGAAAGTCTTTATGGCGCAAAGGAGAAAGCTCTGGCCACTGGCAAAGCCTGGTATCGATGAGAACGGATTGCGACGGTGATGTACTACTAGCCCTGGTCACACAAGATGAAGCAGCTTGTCACACCCATCGTAGAAGTTGCTTCTACCTGAAGTTTGAGCAAGGCGAGGTGGTCATCGCCTCATAAGCTTTCTGCTTTCTGCTTTCTTCGTTTACATCAGTGCTGATACAAATTACTTAAGTGGTCGTATTTATCCAGGATTTCTTGATAGCGACCACTTGATTTAATTTCTGACAAACCACGATCAAAGTCATCTCTGACCAGCTTATCTCGGAATAAAAACGGGTAATGACTTGGTTTAAATAAGGGGTGAAATCTGACCTTTTGACTAAAGCGCTGCTTTGCCAAGCGAGAGTAGCGATCTCCCTGATTTGCCTTATACCAATAATATCCAAAAATACTCTTATCCATCACGATAAAATCAAGCTCTCTGATAAAGAGTAGATTTATCTGAAAATCTTGTTTTGGAACTTCTTGATAATGCCGGTTTGTGCGTGCCATCACAGCATATTCTTTACCCAGAAAGTCTTTCGCTTTTTGAAAACCTACAACCGTTTTATCTTGAAGAAAAGACATAGATATATCTTCAGGGTAGTTCTTGGATGCCAGACTTATTGCGTAGTTTTGAAATGTCACCACGGCTTGGGACAAATAACCACTCTTAACAACATTGGCCTTTGCATTCATCACGGCATCTAACTGCGCATCATCAAACAACTTATATGCTCGCTCAAATGGCACATAAACCGGACGTATATCATAACGCTCAGGATCGAGGCTCGCTCGCAATATATCTAACTCGATGCCTGAGTCAGTTTCTTTAATCACCCAAGGAGGAATTGACATGCTAATGCCAATCTCAAATGGCTGAGGAGCATCTGATTGTACTGTGGAAGGGTCCTTGGCATGCAAGGATAATGAGACACTAGATACTAAAAAGGCGAAAAAAGCGTAGATGAATCTAAACATTGCTTCCTCCGCCTGATAATGAAAATTAACTATCCTTGGGAACTATCTCCGTCCTTTTCAAAGGCTTCTTTAAAACCTTTTCATATAAGAATAATAGTGCTTCTCGAGCTTGATTCAAGCGCGCGCGGGAAAGAGACATATTTTTTACCAAATAGCGTAAAAACTCTTTCACATTAGATTCACTTAAATAACGCGGGCTCCGCAAATCATAATAAGCTAAATACTGCGTAATCCAGTGCTGGTAAGTATGAATGGTTCTGGCACTCAAATGTTGGTGCTTTACCGCTTCAGCCAAGTCTACTGACAACCCCGGTTGACATTCGTCCAATGCAACTGCTGTACTCATATTGATTCCTTTTACTGCTTATAGAGACCTATATGCTTCTTCACTTTCCTTGTGTTGATCTCTTATAATTATTATCTTTTTTATCGTGGACACTGCTATTAACCAGCCTGAGACACAGACTGGTTAGAGACGCTGTAATTTACGCCTTTAATGTTTCAACTTCATTAATGTATTTTTGCATTGCCGCATCAGAAGTCGTTCCTTTCAACTCTTCCCATGCAACATATTTTGCACGTGCAACGAAGTCCATCATACCTGGCTTTTTACCTGAAACGTCACCTTCAGTTGCTTGCTTATACAAAGCATACATCTGCAACTTCTGCTCGTTTGAAAGCTGAACGTCACCTTCCGAGTTTTGAACAAAGTTTACGGTATCTTCAAATTGTTGCTTTAAATCGCTCATAACTTACTCCTGTTAATTTGGCGCGATTATAACTCGCTTAAATACAGATCGGTAGCTCTATAGGTAAAACCACTTTTCCATTTATGTGTATAATCTCACAGTTTTGATAAGTATCTACTTTATCAATAAGATCTAATTTTCTGTTTTCACTAATTTTTGGAGACCACATCTTGGCCAAGAAAAATAAGCTAAATAAAATTGTCAGTAACATTAATTCCTTGCCATCTTTCCTTCGCTCAACAGCGCTGTCTACTTTTTTTGGAAAGATGGTGAAGTTTACCGGCACTGCTGGAATTACAATTGAAGAGCTCAGCTGCGAACGAGCAGTGATTACACTAAAAAATAAAAAGAGTGTGCAAAATCATATTGGTTCAGTGCATGCTGTCGCCAGTATTCTGATCGCAGAGTCTGCTACCGGATATTTGATTGGTATGAACGTACCTGATAGCGCTGTCCCTGTGATCAAAACAATCAAAGCTGACTATGTAAAACGCGCCAAGGGCGACATGAAAGCCGTTGCAACGCTAAGCAAAAAGCAAATTGCTGATATCCAAAAACTCGAAAAAGGTGAAACCACTGTAAAAGTCAGTGTGACAGACGCTGAAGGCAAAGAACCCATTCTTATGGAAATGGTTTGGGCCTGGACACCTAAAAAACGTTAAGCTCTCCACTTAAAAGCTGAGCAAGTGTTATGTGAATCTGCTTAGTTCAGCTTTTAGTATATTCCCCAAAATCACAACAGCTTGCTCTCGCTCTCTGGTCCATTCATGTGCATAACTTAACCGAATATAGTTATGGTACTTACTCGAATCGGTTGAAAAGATTTCTCCTGGCGCAACAATGACGCCCTCGGCCTTAGCCAAATGGTAGAACTCTGTGCTATCTACACCATCAGGCAACTGTATCCATGCAACAAAACCTCCTTGCGGCTTAGTGATGCGTGTTTCTTTGGGAAAGTGTAGCGCAATTAAATCTAGCAACCTATCGCGCCTCTGGCTGTAAACTTCACGAGCATGCCTCAAGTGACGGTCAAAGCGCCCTCTAGACAAAATATCGGCAACCGCCAGTTGGGGTAAAGCAAAGTGACTGGAGTTGCTTAAAAAACGTTGGTACTCAATTTTTTCCCGATATCGCCCTGGCATCACCCAGCCGACACATAGCTGAGGGTCAAGCACCTTCGAAACTGAAGAGCACAGCAGAATTCGGCCATCCTTATCATAAGATTTAACAGCTTTTGGCCTAGCATCACTGTATGACAGCTCTCCGTAAATATCGTCTTCAATCATCGGTAAATCATATTTTTCTAAGAGCTTCGCCAACTTGAGCTTCGCAGTTTCTGGCATCAAGGCTCCCATGGGGTTGCTATAGCTAGGAACTGATAACACAACTTTTACGGGCCACTGCTCGACTGCCAACTGAAGCGCGTCGATGCTCATTCCCCTTACCGGATCTGAAGGAATTTCAAGCGCTTTTAGCCCCAAAGATTCGATTAACTGTAACAAGCCATAATAGCCTGGCGACTCTACCGCAACCAC
>NZ_LWGA01001154.1:0-780 GCF_001635235.1 Oleiphilus sp. HI0117
CACCTTCCATGAATGAGTAGTCTGGCATTTCGACAAACTCGACATGAGAAAAGTATGCGCTCGAGCATTCCATCAAATTTGCAAGACTTCCTGAAGCAATACCGTTATCAACTTTGAAAGAAAGATGAGGTACGTAACCAATTCGAACGGACGATTCAAACCGCTTATTATCTGTGGCGTAGCTTGCTCCAGAGAGCAGTCCAGCCAGCATCGCGCAGACAATCATAGGTAAAAAGTGTCTAAAAGCAGACATAAAACGCATAGGCATGTAACTCACCTTAAATTTATTATGTAAGTGGTGGAAAAAGCTTGGGTTATTTTTATGATAGCACTACTTATGGTAATAGAAAGGCAAAGTAAAAACTATGCATTAGGTCTAGCTTGTGCAAGGTCATCCGGGGTAAGCAATTTAGCCGCACGATGGACAAGCTTGCCGCCACCTCTTAGTGAACGATAGACGATATCCAGAATATCTCGGTGCACGGCTTCAATAGGTTTGGCTATTTGACTCACTACGGGTAATTTTTGCATCACATAAAAGGGCTCTTCAGCAATTGAGTAATGAACCGTCTCAACTGTTTCTACCGTTTTATCGTAAGCGCTCGCCATCAAATCGATAGTGCCTGCTAATAAAGCTTGATTGGACACATCTTGCTGCCCAGCTTCGGGGATATAGGGTTTACGTATTACCTGATAGTTGATTAAATCGAGCGCTTTCCCCGCATGACGTGTACGCAATCTTCGCTCATCTTCATCAACCCAGCATGCTATCTGCTGGTA
>NZ_LWGA01001155.1:0-1097 GCF_001635235.1 Oleiphilus sp. HI0117
ATTCGGGCGCTCGAAAGCTTAAAGAAACCTAGTGTTGTTCACTTACATACCGACTCCCAATATATGCGCAAAGGGATGCTTGAGTGGATAAAAGGTTGGAAGAAAAATGGCTGGAAAACTGCAGCCAAAAAGCCAGTAAAGAATGTTGAGCTATGGAAAGCGTTGGATGAGCAAGTCGCAACACATGAGGTAAAATGGTTTTGGGTGAAAGGTCATAGTGGTGATCCAGGTAATGAAATGGCTGACCAGCTTGCCAATCTCGGAGTTGACTCGGTTATTCGAAAAGACAGTATTGGTAAGGTTCATGTGATTGATGGAGTTGAAGGGTGAGGCAGGTCGTACTTGATACAGAAACCACCGGTATAAATCCTCAGCTTGGCCACAGGATAATCGAGATTGGTTGTGTCGAACTGATTGACCGTAAGCTGACAGGAAATCACTACCATGTGTATATCAATCCAGAGCGGGTCGTAGAGCAAGAAGCGATAGATGTCCACGGAATAACGAATGAGTTTCTAGCTGATAAGCCTTTGTTTGCTGATATTGCCCAAGAATTTCTTGAGTATATAAAAGGTTCTGAACTGGTTATCCATAATGCGGCGTTTGACGTTGGCTTTATCAACTACGAATTTAACCTTTTGGTCAACAAGATCCCTCCGGTAGAAAATTACTGTGGTGTATTAGATACACTAGCCATGGCGCGAGAGAAGCATCCGGGGCAAAAGAACAATCTGGATGCTTTATGTAAACGCTACGGTATCAATAATAGTCACCGTGAACTGCACGGGGCTTTATTGGATTCCGAAATACTCGCTGATGTTTATTTATTACTAAGTGGTGGGCAGACTAGCTTGTTGCTAGATAAGGAAAAGACAGATGAAGGTGGCGCCGGAGGTATTCGAAGGTTACCCGGTACACGCAAGCCTCTACCTGTTCTGGCTGCCAATACAGAGGAAGCTGCGTCTCATGAAAAATACCTCGAATCACTTAGAAAGAAATCAGACCAGGTGATTTGGGACTTATAAGTGTTTCATAAGTAGCAGAGCTAGTCTTTGCTAATTACGAAAACACACAGTGCTAAACTTGTTAAGCGTCGG
>NZ_LWGA01001156.1:0-1812 GCF_001635235.1 Oleiphilus sp. HI0117
TTTAAAGGGTGTGGCACCGCCGAGCATCAAAACCAGTGATATCTACCGTGGTGTAATGCCATTTATTGCGATTCAGGTAAGCGTTCTTTTGGTCTTATTGATCAAACCAGAATGGTTCGGACTTTAAGTAGAATCTTATAAGCCAAGCCTAAGTTTGTGAACTAGTCAAAAATTTCGTTTATTTTTCCTCTCATGGTCTATTCTTAAAAGTAGGACTTAATAGCGCTTATCAAAACGGGATTGAAATGATGGTTACCACCTGCCCTCAGTTTACTGAGCTAGACAATGAAATAACGCAAGATTTTGCAGAGTGTTTACAAGAGAATATTGAGCAGATCGAAGCTTGTATCGCATTACTTGATAACTCAAAAGATCCGGAACTTGTTCATCGCCTTTTTAGAGACATTCACTCTCTAAAAGGTAATTGCCGTATGGTATTTCTCGACCCCTTGGTCGAAACAATTCACGCTCTCGAAGAAATCGTCTCTGACATGCGCCAAGGCCAGCGTACCTATCTTCCTATGTACGGCGAATTTATCTTTGCCATCGTTATTCGTATACGGGATATGATCAATACACTGATTAGTGATGGCCAGGTAGAAGGTACGCCTCAGGCGACCATGCTTAAGGTTATCGAAGATGTCAGAGGCTGCACTGCAGGCCAGGACCTGAAAGCACTTGATAAAGCAATGGACCAGCTGGTCGGGGCGAAGAAAAGTAGCACTGAAGAAGAAAAACCCGGCAGTATCGCGCTGAGCCTTGAGCATCAGGACAACCCTGACTTAGCATTTTTTAGAAAGCTTGCCTTACAGCTAGATGACTTAGGCATATACAAACAAGGTAGAACAGATTCCATTCTAGAGTTGTGCTTATCTACCAACAAAGACCTTGAAGAGCCTATCGATACAGACCAATTAACTGCTGCAGTCTATCTTCACGATATCGGCATGTCTTTAGTCTCGCCCGACATACTTAATAAGCCTAGCAAACTAAGCGACCAGGAATTTCGTACTATTCGCGGCCATATAGAGATGGGCTCAGAATTTCTAAGTCGTATGGAAGGTTGGACAGAAGCCGCCACGATGGTTGCTCAACACCATGAGCGATATGATGGTAAAGGCTACCCAAAGAATTTGGCAAACGAACAAATACACCGTGGTGCTATGTTAATCGCTTTGGCGGACACCTTCNATGCAGTAACCAACGAACGTGCAGATAGAAGCTACAAGAAGTCTCTGTTCAGTGCTGTCACACTCATTAATGGCGAAAGTGGCACGCAATTTCACCCTACCTATGTCGAAGCTTTTAACGAAACAGTTAGGCATCATTACGTCACTCGCAAAAATATGACATAAAATAGTACCCTAAACAGTAGCGCTGGTTACCAAGCGTTACTGTTTAATAAATGACCTGCTCGACTTCCCGCGCTATCATTAAAAAATAGCTATCTCGGCGGGAGCAATCATCATGACTATTTCACTCAACGGCGGCATTGGCAGCCCTCAAAGCCTTTCCAGTGCGTCCCAAACTGATAGACAACTGCAGCAGCTCAGTTCAGGAAGCCGGATTAATAGCGCAGCTGATGATGCAGCAGGCGCAGCAATATCTGAACGCTTGAATAGCCAACTAGGTGCTTTTGATGCAGGCATCCGTAACGCCAATGACTCCATTTCCGCAATTCAGGTTGCCGACGGAGCACTGAAAAGCCTTAACGATAACATTGGTCGTATACAAGAGTTGACGATTCAAGCTGGTAACGGTGCGCTATCCACACAAGACCGACAAGCCTTGCAAGAAGAAGCAAATCTCTTG
>NZ_LWGA01001157.1:0-572 GCF_001635235.1 Oleiphilus sp. HI0117
TACCGAAAAATTCTTTCTTCATTATAATTCCGCGCCTCCATCATTTTCTATATTGATCCATTTTCTTACTACATTTATATAACAGAGGTATCGCTTATATGATCGTTTTTACTGCCACCAATAGAGTCAACAACGAAGTTTATGTCGGCAGTGCAAGAGATAGTATGGAAGAACATTGGGCCAGACTGATCGTTCAGGCAGAAGAAGGTGGTTCAGGTGAGTTCTTAGACACTGTACGTGAATTCGGTGTTGATAACTTTACAGTAGAAACCTGGGCTTATGCTGACTCCCCTGCTGAATCCCGAGAGCTGGTTCGCGATGCCTGCGACGAGTTCAATGGCAAGCTTATCAAAACCGGACGTGCACCTGCCCCCACGGTAAATAAGGTTAATCAAGAAGTACATAGCGAGCCCAAAGCAATACAAGAAGCAAAGGCGACGAGTAAGGTAACATCAATCCATAAACAAAGCCCCGCGGCTAAGGCCGCCAGCAATACGCCTGAAGACAAGAGCAGCATTAGCCAAAATCGTAGCACAAAAAAAGAACACGGCCCTGTCACCAGCATCGATGTA
>NZ_LWGA01001158.1:0-2101 GCF_001635235.1 Oleiphilus sp. HI0117
GTCTGTACAACGTACAACTGCTGATCCGGATCGTAGCGTTGAAGACGATGCTTACTTGCCAGCGACTTACCGTAACCACAATACTCACTGGTGGGATGGCTCACAGCTTTACGGCAGCAACAAAGAAACCAATGATTCTGTTCGTTCATTTGAAGATGGTAAGCTCGCTATTGAAAGTGATGGTACTTTGCCAACAGACTTCTGGAGTGGCGTGCCGGTTACTGGCTTTAGTGACAACTGGTGGCTAGGTCTTAGCATGATGCACCAGCTATTCACCTTGGAGCATAACGCTATTGCTGACAAGCTGAAGGAAAACTATCCAAACGCGACAGATCAGTGGCTATTTGATAAGTCCCGCTTGATCAACTCTGCCTTGATGGCGAAGATTCACACAGTTGAATGGACGCCTGCAATTATCGCCAACCCTGCATTAGAGTTGTCGATGGAAGCAAACTGGTGGGGTATCGCGCGTAATCCTGAAACACGTGATTTGATCCAAAATGTGACGGACGATATCAAAGGTCCTAATTCCTGGCTCATTAACACCATCGCATTATTTGATCCTGAAAAAGCTGAACAGTTAAGCACGCCAGGCGCAATTGACCATATCCTTGGTGGTTTGGTTGGCCAAAGCAAACCAAATAACTATGATGTTCCTTATGTACTGACTGAGGAATTCGTTGCGGTTTATCGTATGCACCCATTACTACGTGATGCGGTAGATATCTACGATATCGGTTCAAATGTTGTTTCTGAGCGTATCAATATTGAAGACACGCGTGATGGCGATGCAGAAGATATTCTCGATAATCAGGGCGGCGATCGTCTATGGTACTCCTTCGGCATTACTCACCCAGGTTCCTTGACGCTAAACAACTATCCTGAGTTTTTGCGTAACCTTTCAATGCCGTTAATTGGCGATATTGACTTGGCAACAATCGATATTATTCGTGACCGTGAGCGTGGTGTACCACGTTACAACGAATTCCGTCGCCAGATTGGTTTGAATCCGATTACCAAGTTTGAGGATTTAACTGAAGACCCTACAACTTTGGCTGAATTGAAGCGTGTTTATAACAATGACATTGAGCAGATCGATGCTTTGGTGGGTCAGCTAGCTGAAACAGTGCGTCCTGATGGCTTTGCCTTTGGTGAGACGGCTTTCCAGGTCTTTATCCTGAATGCTTCTCGTCGTTTGATGACAGACCGTTTCTATACTGAAAGCTATACACCTGAAGTGTACACGCAAGAAGGTATCGACTGGGTAGAAAATAACACCATGGTTGACGTGATTCGTCGTCACTTCCCCGAGCTAGAGTTAAGCTTAACGGGTGTAGATAATGCCTTTAAACCATGGGGTTTGAAGATTCCAGATAACTACAAAGAGTGGTCAGCTTGTGATAAAGAGCAGCTCTTATGGACGAACGGTGCAATGCGTACTGAATATGATGCAGGAGAGCGTCCAGGGTTAACTGATATCGATATTGGTGGCCTGATTAATACGGTACTTTGGGAAAAAGTAAATCGTAAGGACGATGTCGCGCCACTCGGTTATGAAAAGCCAATCCATGCTCACGCAGCTATGGCGACCACTACTTTTGAACCTGCTTCTGGCCACCCTTATACAGGTGTCTTCAAAGGTGCAGAGTGTGGCTTATTGCGCCTGTCAGTCACGGGTGACCCAAATGACCGTGGCTTTGCTCCAGGCTTAGCATGGAAAGTGTTCGTTGACGGTAGAAACTCACGCAATGTCTCGGCGTTATACACCTTATCAGGCCAAGGTGGTAACCATGATTTCTTTGCAAATGAGTTGTCGCAGTACGTTGACAAGGAAGTGAACGAAACTTTGGGTACCACAGCCTTGTTCTCACTAGTTTCGACTAAGCCAACCACGCTTTCTGTAGAGAAGATGGCGAAGGTTCGCGCAGATGGCACCAAAGAAAGCAGCGTTGTTACGCCGACGCAGGTTTACTTTGTTCCGCGCCCAGAAGTGAAGGGCTTGTTCTCAAGTGCTTCTCATGACTTCCGTGACGACTTGGAAAGCTTACCAGAAGGTACGCCTATCTATGACGTCTACGCAACGAGCGAGAAAATTCGCACT
>NZ_LWGA01001159.1:0-775 GCF_001635235.1 Oleiphilus sp. HI0117
TGTGATTGAGACGTTTCTACCCGCGGCACTGACTGCCGAGGAAATTGATGCTTTGGTCGCCGAGGCAGTGGCGAGCTCTGGAGCAGAATCAGTTCGGGATATGGGCAAGGTGATGGCGGTGCTTAAGCCTCAGCTTCAAGGTCGAGCTGACGTCGGTAAGGTAAGCCAGATCGTTAAGCAGCGCTTAGCTAGCTAGACTTCAATTCCAATTATCTCTTGAACAGAGCGGGTCTACTACAAGGTAGTCATTTAGTCTTTGTTTCATGGCTTATGCTATATTATGCATCTTCATTGAGTAGTGTGTCGTAGCAGATGGCAGGATTAATCCCACAAGATTTTATAGAAGACCTCGTCGCGCGAGTGCCTATCGCCGAAGTTGTGGGTTCGCGCGTACAGCTTAAAAAAGCGGGTACTGCACTGAAGGCCTGTTGTCCTTTCCATCAAGAAAAAACACCCTCTTTTCACGTTAACGCTCAAAAGAACTTCTACCACTGCTTTGGTTGTGGCGCGAGTGGTAACAGTATTAACTTCCTGCGCGAACACGATAACCTGGATTTTAATGAAGCGGTTGAAGAGCTGGCGAAGATCGCTGGCATCGAGGTGCCGAGAGACGAAAAAGTCCAAAAGGTATACAGCCTTCAAGCAAAGTTGTGGGAAGCTTTAGAGTACGCAAATCTGAAATACAGGGATGCGCTAAAGTCTCATGCCAATAAATCGCGTGCTCAGGACTACCTGAAAAGGCGTGGCTTGTCGGACGAAGTGATTGAGCGCTTCG
>NZ_LWGA01001160.1:0-1080 GCF_001635235.1 Oleiphilus sp. HI0117
GATACAAAAAGATCAAAGTAACGTTAAGCCGGATTTTGATCGAGTTCCTGAGGTTCTGGAGTCATACTCTCTAGGGCAGTTAAAAATGGTTGGTACGCTTCAGCGAAATGAACAAGATATTTTGTGGGCGCTGATTGCTGATGAGTTGCAGAGCGTACATATGGCCAAGGTTGGGCAGTATATGGGTAAAAACCATGGCCGAATTGTAGATGTAAGAGTTGGTCAGATTGATTTGATTGAAATTGTTCCCAACGGATATGGCGGCTGGCTTGAAAGGCCGCGAACCATCTCGCTGGACGATCAGTAATTAAGGGGGCTTGGGAATAATGAATGATATATCAAATAGAGCAAACATGTTTAAGTCAAAAGTAAGTAGAATATTAAGGTTTACAGAAATGGTTCTTCAGACGCGTAAATTAATAACCCTGATTGGAGTTTGCTTCTTTGCAGTAATGAATGCAAATGCCGCTAACCTTAACGATGTTAGCTTTGCTTCTCTGCCTGGAGATCGAGTTGAAATTTCCTTGATTTTTGATGAAACGCCGCCGGAAGTGAATGGCTATACGATTGAAAAACCAGCAAGAATAGCGCTCGATTTACCGGGTGCTAGCAGTAAGCTGGCAGAGAAATACCATAATCTTGGTATGGGAAATGCGAAACGCATGACTGTAATCGGCACCAAGGACCGAACCCGTGTAATTCTTGATTTAGTTGACTTAGTGCCCTATAGCACGCGAACGAGTGGAAATACGCTGTTTGTATTGGTGGGCTCAGAGGGTGCTGGTGAAGCATACCAAGCTGTCGCGTCATCGCCAGAAGCAATGCCAGCAGCGAATACGTTTTCTAGGAAAGTTGCTGCGGATAGAAATGGCATAACCAATATTGACTTTCAGCGTGGTGAAAAGGGCGATGGCCAGATAGTCGTTAGCTTTGCTTCGCCTGACGTAGATATTGATATGTCAGAAGTGGGTGGCCATATTCAGTTGCGCATGCCAAAGGTTGACTTACCTATGGGGCTTCGACAGCGTCTAGATGTTGTCGACTTTGCAACACCTGTTCGTCGTATTGATTCAGATATCG
>NZ_LWGA01001161.1:0-2610 GCF_001635235.1 Oleiphilus sp. HI0117
AAAGGTGACTACTGTACTGAGCTTGAGGAGATATTTACTCACCTTGTGGAGTGCCTTCTTCAGCTAGGTTTTCGGCCTCAGTTTGGCTCTCTGGTGTTTTGACGGAAGAGTTCTTTTGCTTAACTTTTAGAATATCCAAAGCCTTTAGCAAACTTAAAGCTTCCTGAAGCTGGAAGTCTTTTTCCAGCATGGATTGTTGACGAGAAACTTCTGAGTCTTCGCTTTCTTCTTTGCTGGATTCATTCTTATTTTGGTTGCCGTTACTTAAGTGACCGGCTAGATCAGACTCTCGATAAAAGGCTTTGGTTTTTTCTTCACTCAACTTGGCTCGGTTAACTTCTATATCGGGCTCGATACCTTGCGCCTGAATCGAACGGCCATTAGGGGTATAGTAGCGGGCAGTTGTTAGCTTAAGCCCATATTCAGCATCAAGAGCCATGACGTTCTGTACAGAGCCTTTGCCGAAGCTCTGTGTTCCCATTATGACTGCCCGATTGTGATCTTGAAGTGCTCCGGCCAAGATTTCAGAAGCTGATGCGGAGCCTCCATCAATAAGAACGATAATGGGTATGCCATTAGCATCGTCACCAGGTGTCGCGTTAAAGCTTAAATCGGCTTCGCTAGCACGGCCTTTTGTATAAACGATGAGACCTTCTTCAATCAACTGGTCGGCAACTTCTACTGAAGCACGAAGTACGCCTCCAGGGTTGTTTCTTAAGTCAATAACTAAGCCTGCAAGTTCTTCAGTTTCATCTTGAAGCTTTTTAAGGCCTTTGGCGAAGTCGCTACCAGTTTGTGCCTGAAATTGAGTGATACGGATGTAGCCGTACTGCTCATCAAGTACTAGCGTTTTGACGCTGGTTACTTGAATAATGTCACGTACGACTTTTATTTCTAATGGCTCGCGCTCGCCTTCACGGACGATGGTCAATGTAATCGGCTCACCCGCTTCACCACGCATCGTGTCAACAGCTTGATCAAGACTCATTCCTTTTACGGGTGTTTCATCTAATTTGATAATTAAATCGCCAGCCTCAATGCCTGCTTTCTGAGCGGGGGTATCATCAATCGGCGCAATAACTTTTACAAAGCCATTCTCCATACCTACCTCTATACCCAAGCCGCCAAATGTGCCTGAAGTGTTCTCTTGCAGGTCTGAAAATGCGCTTGGCTCAAGATAAGCTGAGTGTGGGTCAAGCCCTGACAACATGCCACGAATCGCATATTTTAGCAGGGTAGCGTCATCTATTTCTTCGACGTAGGCATTCTTAATTTTGCCAAATACATTGGTAAACTTTCGCAGCTCATTTAAAGGTAAGGGGGCAGTCGCTTGTTCCGAAGCTAAATTAGTATCTTGTATACCAGCACTTTCAGTTTGCTGGGAAAGTGCGGGCTGACTGAAAGATAAGCACCCAGCCAGAATAGCGCTGTAAGTGCAGATGCGTTTGCGGCGTGATGTCATTAAAGGTAAGGAACGAGAAACTAATTTCATTAAGTGGGTCCTGAAGAATTTATTTTCGTAGCCATCGGCTAGGATTTAAAGGCTTTCCGTCTTTTCTAATTTCAAAGTATAGCCCTGTTTCACTTTTTGCATTACTTTGCCCTGCATAGGCGAGAACTTCACCTGCTCTAACCCAGTCTCCGGTATCTTTTGCAAGGCTCTTATTGTTACCGTACAAACTCATGTAATTATTACCATGATCGATAATAATGAGCAAACCAAAGCCACGTATCCAGTTAGAAAATATAACTCTTCCAGAATGGATGGCTTGAACTTCCTGGTTGTTTTTTGTCTCAATATGAATGCCATTGAGCTTTAGCTTACCCTGAGCAATTCGACTACCAAAGCGCCCAATGACTTTACCTTTCGCAGGCCACGGAAGCTTGGTTTTTTGTTTGCTAAACGGAGCGGCGTCGTCAGGGAGGGGGATGTTGGCAATGGCTTGCTCTAATTCGTTCAGAAGCTTCTCTAGGCGCGCTTGGTCTTTGCGCATTTTTTCAAGACGCTGCGTGTTATTTTTTATATTGGCCTTGAGTTTTGCGAGTACCTGTTTACGAGCTGCTTGTTCTTTTTTCAGCTCTAAGCGCTGTTGTTGTTGAAGCTTATGCTGTTCGTGCAGTTTATTTTTCTTAACAAGTATTTTTTTCTCGGTATTTTTTATGATGTTAAGAATGTCTTGTACCTCGGAAATTTTTTCACTACGCGCTTCATTAATATAGGCAAAGAAACGCATATCCTTAGCAAGTTCCTGGGGGTTATTAGAGTTTAAAAGAAGTTTGGTTTGAGATTGTTCCCCGTGCAGGTACGCACGTTGTAATTGCTTTATTAAGAACGACTGCTGTTTTTTTAGCGCCTTTGTTTGTTGAGAGTGGTCTTTTTCCAGCTTTTTAAGCTCTTTGGTTTGCTTCGTTATATTTGCTTTGCTGGTACGAATTGACTTGCTTAGCTTGCTGATAGCTTTTTCTTGCTTCTCCAGTGCTTTTGAAAGCCCGGTTTTTTCAGTATTAGCGCGATTCAGCCAGCGATTGATTTTGGTGATGCTGGATTTAAGTTGAGCGAGTTCACGCTCAGAGTGTTCTTGAGAAACTTCTGCAAGACTTGGGTTTGCT
>NZ_LWGA01001162.1:0-787 GCF_001635235.1 Oleiphilus sp. HI0117
AAGCTCATTAAGCCGCCCAGGCTAAAGTCGATATCCACATTCCCCTGAAGCTTAAGGTTGAAGCTCTCATTGAGATATACTTTATTCCTGTCAACACTGGCACTAAGGGATGTGTTGGCAAGGCTAAGCTGACTAAGTAGGCAAAGTGTTAGTAAGCTAAGCAGCTTACTAAGCATATTGTGATGTTTGTGTGGATAGCCTTTATTTAATTTTGGCTTATCGTTCACCATATTGGCTCACCTTCATTTATTACTGCTGACCCGCCTTTGCGTCGGCGGTCATAAGATTGTTGCTCGAATTTTCTGCGAAGAAGGCCTGATGGGTCGTCAGGCACTCTGCGCATCCATTGCTCATAAGATTGTTTTTCTTCTTCGTTTAGCGCTTGCAAAGAAGATGTAATAGGGTTTTCTTCATTACTGTCTGTTTCATCTTGTTCTGGTTTTGCTTCTCGTTTTTGCGCATCCTGCTCTTCAGTCGTTTGTTCAGTTTGCTCACCTTGAGACTGCTCTTTTTCGTCTTCTGAGCTACCTGACTGTTGATCCTGTGATTTTTCTCGGTTTTGTTGTTTGCCACCATCTTGGCTTTCAGAATTATCGGGCTTACCCTGATCCTGGTTCTCCTGGTTCTCCTGGTTCTCCTGGTTCTCCTGGTTCTCCTGGTTCTCCTGGTTCTCCTGGTTCTCCTGGTTCTCCTGGTCACTGTTTTGTTTCTGCTCGTTTTCCTGTTGAAGTTTCTCTATTAGTTCTTTGTTTGATTTTGCGTCTTGATGATCCGGGTTTTGCTTCAA
>NZ_LWGA01001163.1:0-749 GCF_001635235.1 Oleiphilus sp. HI0117
TCTTCCAACTAATTTATTCTATAAAAATGACATCCATTTTGTTTCAGAATTTACAAAAGACTATATAGAATCTTTTGAGACAGATTTTGATAAAATAAAGATACATTTTAGATTATTTAGGTCCAAAAAAGGGTATTACTAATTTAAATTAGTTAAGTTAGGGCATAGTCAGCGATTGTCGCAGTTCTCACATAATTGCAGTTGGTTAAATATACACTCACCAAACCTTATTCCCGCGCAGTTTGAGAGTAATTACTTAGTAAGCAAAACCCGTCTGCAGAAAACAAATCGCGCCCCCGCTACCAAATTTTCACTACAGATGTAGTGATACAAGACAGAGAAGCCGTATCCCTAAAGGGATTACGGCTTTTTTTGTGTCTCAATGCTACTCAAAGCGTTCCAAGAAATCCCAGTGAAGTGTTGGTATCTACGTTGGTACTTTTGTATCTCGTGGTAACTTGTACCAACAATTCCCCTCTTCCACATATATATCAAACAGAAAACCAACCAACTTTTTTGCGTTCCTATTACTGCGTGAAGCGGCTTAACGATGTTTTTATTTCGATTCATATCAGTATTCTTAAATACAACGTAGATCATCTCGTAGCGTCCCATACTGTGCGAGAAGGTCTATCGATAGTAAAAAAAAGAGTGGTTAAATGAAACTAACAGCAACAAAAGTAGATAGAATCAAGTCAGGAGATAAGGACCTTAAATTGAGCGACGGACGAGGTTTATTTTTGCTCGTA
>NZ_LWGA01001164.1:0-9436 GCF_001635235.1 Oleiphilus sp. HI0117
GCCTCACCGTATTTATTGTGGCACTTCTATTCAAACAAAAACTTAGAATTAGCACTTTACCCGTTTTTTTACTCTTGGTGTTTTGCAGCATGCTGTTCACCGTTCATTGGACAGCCTATTTTCAAGCGATGCAGCTGTCGACTGTCGCTATCGGCATGATCTCGATGTTTACCTTTCCTGTCATGACGGTATTTCTGGAACCCTTAATCAATAAAACACGGCTTCATAAAGCCGATATCCTCATGGGTTTGCTGGTTATGCTCGGTGTCTTTATGATCGTCCCGGACTTTACTCTCGAAAACAATGTCACCGCAGGAGTATTGTTTGGTCTTTTATCTGCACTGGCTGTGGCACTAAGAAATATTCTGGTATCAAAGCACCTGTCAGATATTTCCCCTTTCACCATTATGTTTTATCACGCGATGGTGTCAGCCGCAATTTTGCTACCCTTTGCATCTGTCTCGCCAGTGGAAATAAAAACACCCGATCTACTTGCATTAATTCTACTAGGCACCGTGTTTACGGCAATCCCACATACTCAAAAAACGTACGCCCTACGCTATCGTTCAGCTAAAAGCGTATCAATGGTGATAAGCCTGCAAGTCGTTTATGGAAGCCTATTTGCATATTTACTTTTAAGAGAAGGAATAGGCTTCAACACACTACTTGGTGGTGGCATTATTTTGTTTGCTGCTTTGTATGAGAGTGTCTTTGCTAAGCACTGAGAGACTTAGTCTAAGTAGTGAGTCTGTATCTAGCTTATTAAATATTCTGTAGACCATTCACTACAAACCTGGTGTATAATTACACCAAGTTTGTATCGAGGGAGGTGTAAAATGCCGAGACAAAGTATTACGTTAACAGAGCAAAATGATTCTTGGTTGCGAAATCATGTAGATAATGTTCAAGATTACTCTAATAAAAGTGAATTGATAAACGATCTTATCCGCAGCGCGAGAAGGGCTGAAGCAATTAATAGAAAGCTTGAAGATGCAGAATCCAGTGGTTTTGTAAATCAAATGGCATCTGAGATGCTGGCTGAATTCAAGTCAGAACTGAAGTAAGGCATGTTTGAATTTAAGATATCTTCGAATACTAAAGAAGACCTAAAGCGGATATACGCTTACGAATATAGCGAGTTTGGAGAAGCTCAGGCAGATACCTATTACCATGGTTTTTTCGATATGTTCGAGAAAATTTCTATCAACCCATATCTCTTCCAATCAGTTGACCATATTCGCCCAGGTTATAGGCGCTGCTCTTATTGCTCCGATAATATTTACTACCGTGTTAATGGTGCGGTCGTTGAAATAATGGCTATTTTAGGAGGTCAGGATATTGATTGCTGGTTATAGGAACTCTCTAGAGTTAATAAGCGATTACTGAAAGTCGAGGTCTTATTTAAAAGCCAAAATTAATTTACTTATTTTGATGAGCCCTTAATGCCGGCTTTTAAAAAATTGCATAAAAAGGAAGTTACTTAAATTGTAAATAACCGCCTTTTGACGAAATTCTACACCTGAATTCGTTCGGCAAGATCAAGCGCATCATCTACTTCAACCCCAAGATACCTTATAGTGCTGTCAATTTTAAAGTGCCCTAGCAATATCTGAATAGCTCTAAAGTTCTTTGTTTCACGATAAATAATTGAAGCTTTTGTTCGCCTCATTGAGTGGGTGCCATAAGCTGGCTAAATAATGGATACACAGAGCTTCAATGAGCACCAAACTTGCGCACTTTGAAATTACAGGTAAATTGCGGCCCCTGTTTAAACATTCACAAAATAAAAATGGGGCCAGAGTCGCAACCCCGCCCCATCAACGACTTAATTAATTACTTCATACCACGAGAGATATTCAGCTCGGAAAGCAGTTTGGTAACAGACTGTTCAATACCTGAGCTTACCGACATGCCTAGTTTATCCATCAAACTTTTCTTTGCTTTGAATTCCAAGGAATAGACCTCTGAGTCCTGACAGGCTTCTAAAATATATTCATCTGATGTTTTCAAGTCATCAACTAAAGATACTTCCTTGGCTTTAGAACCAAACCAGATATCACCATTGGCAACTGATTCAATATCAACCGATGGACGACGTTCTGAAACGTAGGACTTAAATAACTGGTGAGTATCCTCCAAGTCCGACTTAAACTTCTCTCTTCCTTCGTCAGTATTTTCACCAAACATTGTTAAGGTTCTTTTGTACTTGCCAGCAGTCAGGATCTCATAGTCGATATCATTTTTCTTCAGTACCTTGTTGAAGTTAGGCACCTGAGCCACCACACCAATCGAACCCATTATAGCGAAAGGTGAAGCAATAATCTGATCTGCAACGCACGCCATCATGTAACCACCACTCGCAGCGACCTTGTCTACGCAAGCTGTCAGTTTGATACCCTTCTGCTTAATTCGATCTAGCTGTGCAGAGGCCAAACCATAGGAATGAACCATACCGCCAGGACTTTCAAGCTTGACCACGATTTCATCGGTACCCGGACGTGCAACCAACAGTGCCGCAGAAACGGCTTCTCTGAAGCCCTCAACAGCGCTTGCTTTAATATCACCCTCGAAGCTTAGAACAAACACCTTCTTTTTATCTTCAGTGTCTGACTTCCCCTTACTTTCCTTTTCTTGCTTCTTGAGCTGCTTTTTCTTGTCTTTTAATGCTTCTTTACTCAGCATCGACTCTTCAAGCGTATCTTTGATTTCCTCGTACTTTTCATTCAATTTTTCAATCAGCATTTCCTTGCTTTCAGGCTTCTTGTTTTTTAGAGCTGCACTGCTTGCTGCAGCCATCACTATTAAAATGGCAGCAACAACTGTAATTGTCTGCGCCAAGAAGACACCGTACTCAGTCAAAAATTCCACTCGCTTATCCTCAGGTTTGATATATACAAATAACGAAAACATTATGACCATTGCATTGTTGGGCCATTATTGCCAAATACAAGGGTTTCGTTCAGATATTGTTGGCTACTAATTTACACCTTCACACCATAATTCAAACAAGCGTTCGATTTATTAGTTGACAAGCGTTTTTCGAGTAACTAATCTTGACATCCGTGAAAATCAATACGCTTCACACTCAGGCTAGCTACCTTGCACTATTGAGCTTCAATCTCATGCATATACACGTGTAGCTTAGCGATAATTGATACATAAAAAGGGTATTCTCATGTCTGTAGCTTCTACTTTCGAGACACTAAAAGAAAACTTCAACGCTGACGCAGCTAGCGGCATCGACTTGGTATTCCAATTCAACATCGAAGACGATGACAACTACAGCCTAACTATCGCTGACGGTACATGCGAACTAGCAGCTGGTGAGCACGATGATCCTTCAGTTACTTTGATCATGAACACTGAAACTCTTAAAGGCATCGTTAGTGGCGAAACTGACGGTATGCAAGCGTTCATGGCTGGTCAGCTACGTGCTGAAGGCGACATGATGCTAGCAACTAAGCTAGGCGAGCTTTTCAGCATCGGTTAGTAAGGTCTGCTTAACATGATTAAGCTAAAAAAGCCGCTTCTGCGGCTTTTTTTGTGCGTGACACTTTTTAAACATTTTACATCACGGTAGTATTCTGTTTCTGAAAACATTATTCCGATTTCTAAAAATAGTTTGGGACCTTAAAAAATGGGTAGAGCTTACCAAAACCGTAAAGAATCAATGGCAAAAACCGCCGACGCCAAAACCAAGGTATACAGCAAGTATGGCCGCGAGATTTATATGTGCGCAAAGTCTGGTGGTATCGACCCTGACGGTAACCTTTCACTTAGGTCAATGATTGACCGCGCCAAGAAAGATCAGGTTCCTGGTCATGTTATTGAAAAAGCGATTGAAAAGGCAAAAGGTGGTGCTGGCGAAGACTTTGCGACAGCTCGCTATGAAGGTTTTGGCCCAGGAAACTGCATGGTAATTGTTGACTGCCTAACGGACAACCCTAACCGTACCTTCGGTGATGTGCGCCAGTGTTTTACCAAAACCAAGAGTAAAATTGGTGCCCAAGGTAGCGTTGGTCACATGTTTGATCACAGTGCTATTTTCGTATTCAAGTCTGAAGATGAAGACACCGCCCTTGAAGCCTTAATGGAAGCCGATGTTGATGTTAGTGATATCGAGTGTGAAAACGGCGAAATCACGATATTTGCACCTAACACTGATTATTTCAAGGCAAAGCAAGCGCTTAACGAAGCATTCGGTACAGAGAACAAGAACGGTGAAAAGGAAGTAGACTTTAAAGTTGATGAAATCCAGTTTGTTCCACAAACAACGACTGAAATTTCAGGTGACGATATCACTACCTTCGAGACATTTCTAGATATGCTTAACGACCTGGATGACGTGCAGAACGTTTATCATAGCGCTGAGTTTTAAAACGTTTCTCTTAGGCAGAGGGTTTCACCCCTCGCTAATGCGGAATCCAAAACAAGCCAAGGTGCTTACGTTTCAGTAAAGCACTTTGGCCGCTGCCTACCTTAATCAGCTTGCCCTTTAATCTCATAAGCCTTATCCAAACGGCTGTACCCAAGCCCGCTCATTTTTTTAATATCAATCTGAACAGGTATACGCTCTTTCAAGGCATCTATATGACTAATCACGCCAATCATTTTACCCTGAGAGTTGAGCTGATCCAGTGAATCTAGTGCGATATCCAATGTCGCACGGTCTAGCGTACCGAAACCTTCATCGAGAAATAAACTGTCAATTTGAGTTTTATAGCTAACCAGGTCAGACAAAGCCAGGGCCAGCGCCAAGCTGACCAAAAAGCTTTCACCGCCAGATAGAGTTCGTGTATCTCTATGCGAATCTGCTTGCCATTTATCGACTACCTGCAATTCCAGCCCTTGAATATCACTTCTAACCAGATAATAACGGGCATGTAGCCCCTCAAGCCTTTGGTTAGCGAGTTGTATTAAATAATCTAAGGTCAGGCCCTGTGCAAAGACTCTGAAACGTTTACCATCTTTGGAGCCTATCAAACTATTAAGGTGACTCCAATCATCGTAGCACTGTCGCTGGGCTTCAATTTCTCGCATCAGGTTTTCATGCTTTTGTTTCTGTTCTGCGTTGGTCTTAAGTATCTGCGTTAGTTCACCCTGCCTCTGACTACAAGCTTCTACTTCACTCTCCAGGCCATCAAGTAGCGCTTTGAGCTCTTCGAGTGACAAATTAGGAAGATCTTTAGCTTGTAACTCTTTTAACTGGCTCTGGGCAGTTTTTAGCTCTGCCTCCAATGTTGCTTTAGTTTTTTGTGTTTCTTCTTTTAAAGACACCAAATTCTCGATCTCTACGTCATCAAGATGAGCCTGCTGAAAGCTGGGCAGGTCTTCGAACACGCTATTCTCGAGTCTCTGCTGCCAGTCATGAGCAAGACGATCCAACTGATCTTTGTGTTCAAACTTCTGCTGCTCGAGCTGCTGCTGCTTTCCCTGAAGTGCCGATAAGTTTCTCTCGATCTCAGCTATTGACCCCTGCAAGCCCTGATAGGACAGAAGCCTTTTTTCACAATTTTGAGCCGACTTCTCACGCTCGGCACTTACATCTTTATCGCCGAACAGACGTTTGCGCTCTGCCTTCTGTACAGCAAGCTGCTCCATGAACGACTGCTGTTTCTGTTTCGCCTCGGCAAACTGGGAATTAAGCTCGCTCAATACGGCTTTGTATTGGTCATGTTGCTTTTCGATATCGCTAATTAATCCAAGCTCTGTCTGAAGTAGCTTTGCCTTGTCGTCATACAGCGAACACTCCTTTCGGGTTGTCTCCAACCACTCGCCTAAAGCACTTAAGTCCGGGCTTATCACGACATCATGGCCACTAAGCTTAGCCAGATTTTCTTGTAAAGATTGATCTAGCTCCTGCTCACTACTGCATAAGCTATTGATTTGATCTTGTTTATCTTGGCACTGCTGGCTGATATAGCGATGCTCAGTTTCTTGTATCTCTTTATCTCTTATTAGAGCGTCTAATAAATTCTGTTCTACTTTCTCTTCTTCCTGGCAGGCCTCTAGTGCGCGACGGAGGTTCGATAATTTTTCATATTGATTGTCTATATTTTCAATATCACTTAAGACTTCTTCTAAAAATTGAGGGACACCTTCATCTGCTACAAGCAAACTACAATTAATTTGAGCAGCATAAGTTGCCCAAACCTGCTGGGTTTCCGCCTCTTTTTTCAGTGACTCCTCTGCTCTTATTCTTAACCCTTCAAGTTCCGCACCTTGACGAATTAAGGCTTCCTTCTTGGCAAGTCCCTGCTCTTTTAACGCTTCAGCAACTTTTTCTTGAGCAAGAAGCTCATCATTCGTTGACGAAGACTCAAGCTCGCCATATCCATCTAACATTGGATGATCCACGGAACCACACAAAGGGCAAGCTTCGCCTTCTTTTAATTGTGCTCGGTGCTCACTTAAGCTGACAATACGGTTTTCGAGCAAGACTCTTTCTTTTAATGACAAGAAATACTTATTAGCTTGCTGATAGGCTGTTCGAAGGCTAACAAGCTCAGCCTCAAGGCTTGCTATCGAAGCATCTTGTTTTTCGATAGACGACAGGATTTGTCGACAACTAAGCTTTTGATCCTGCGCTTGCTCAAATATTCTCTTGCACTCGGCTACCGCATTCTTTCTGAGGGAATTCTGTTGAATAAGATTCTCTAACGTTTCCAAACTCAACTGCTTATTAAGCTCTTCTAGAAAGCGATCTAGTGCTGTTTTTGCACTCGAAGATCGACTAAGGAGTTTTTTATGCTCTTGCTCTCGGATAACAAGTTGCGAATTTAATTCTCTTAGGCCTTTTTCCTTCGCCAACTTAACTGCATTGTCGCTTTCAAGCAGCTTTGCCAGAGACACCGTTTGCTCTTTTACCCGGTTATACTGTTGGAATAGCGTGGCAATCCCGTCAAGCTGGGTTTGCGCACCTCTAAGCCACTCATGCTTTTCCAGCCACTCGCCCACGGACTTAGTTATGTCGTGGCTATTTTTAATCTGCTTGGCACAGTCTTGCAGCTGTTTTAGCGTTTGAGTTTTTCTGGCGTCTATTTCAACTAATTCGGCATCGGCGGTTGATATGCTTTTCTGCTGGGAAGTAATACCTTGATCTAAAGGAACAAGCTGCTCAACTAGAAAGTTTTCTAGTCTTACATGGGTATTCTGAGCATCCTGGTATTCATTTTTAGCAAGCTGACAATTACCTTCTAATAGGTGGAATTCCTCTTGCTTTAAGCTACAAGAGGCATTGATTTCCTGGAAGTTTTTATCATATTGGTTTTGTTGAGCTTGAGCGCGCTGATATTGTTCATAATATGGTGAGAGCACTCTCGCTGGTAGGGCTCTTTCAAGCCTTGCAAACTCGGGTGCTAAACTGTCGCAATATTGAACATGCGCATCGAGCGCTGAACGACACTGCTTATTACTCGCCTGCAATTTTTCAAGCTTTTCAATATGAGAAACCTGTGCCTGAATATCGCCTCTTTTAAGCAAAGCAGTCTTACGCTTTTCTTCGAGGGCCTGTTCTTCAGCATACAGTAATTCAAGCTCCTCGGGACTAGTCTGCTCTAGACCTTCCAACTTGACCGTCAGTAGCGTGTGTCGCTCTTTTTCTTGTCGAAAGCGTTCAAACACCTCGCTAGAAACTCTGCCGTATATGTCCGTTCCCGTTAACTCTTCAAGAAGTTCTGCCCGGTCTCCCGAATTTGCATTGAGGAAGGCTGCAAAGCCACCTTGAGCCAGAAGCATGGATTTTGTAAAACGTGAAAAATCCAAGCCCGTTATTTCGGCGATATGTTCTAGTTTGTCGCGGAGCTTATCAGCAATAATTTTATCGCGCCCCTCCTCACCGGCCCCGAGCAGTGCTAGCTCAACTTTGGGGCTTTGTAATTTTCCATCAGCTTTGCTTCGCGCCCTTCTTACTTCCCAAAATGCGCGAAAAACCTGGTCACCCTTAACACTGAACTCCACCTCACACATGCATTCGTGACAATGACGAGTCATTACCTTCTCAGCAGGTGATGGTTCATTTAAACGCGGTGTTTGGTGGTATAAGGCAAGGCAAATTGCATCCAACAGCGTAGATTTTCCGGCACCAGTAGGCCCAGTGATTGCAAATAAACCGTTGCTAGCGAAAGGCTCCTTAGTGAAGTCAATAAACCACTCCCCGCGTAGAGAGTTGATATTCTTAAGACGAATACTTAGTATTTTCATAACTGCAGCTCTAGAGCTTGTCTCCTTGCTCAGCTTGTAGCAGCGCCTCTTTAAACATCTGTTGCAGACGGCTTTTTAGTACATCATCAATTCCGTCTTGCTCTAATGACAGCCTTTTTTCAAAAACTTCGCCTGGTTTAAGTTCCTGCAAACGCTCGCTACTTTCGGCGACCAGGCTTAACCCTTTTCGATTTCTGCTGCGCTTCAAACAAAGCACTTCGATATTGCTATCGTCCACTAATTCTTCGATGCGTTTCTGAAGGTCTTCAAGATAATCCTGTTCTTCAACTTCTACCTCAAGCCAAATAGTCTCACTAAGGTCACCATTGCTTTCTGAACAATAAGCACTGCCATCACGACCGCCCTTCAACTCTGAAAGTTTAGCGCTAATCTCCTCGAGGTTTCCTTTTATTTTGTACAGCTGCTGAAAAACCGGTACTTCAATGGCATCCACCGTCACACCAGCCTCATCAAACTCTACCACTTGCACTGACTTTTTCTGGTTTAGCTCGTCAAAGCTAAGCGGAATTGGCGAACCACTATAGTAGATATTGCCATTGCCCTTAATTTGCTGCTGCTTATGGATATGTCCCAGGGCAATGTAATCTGCCGAGGGAAAGGATGTTGCTGAAAACGCCTCCAAGGTACCGATATAAATATCCCTGACCGATTCACTTGTGCGTGCGCCGACGACTGTTAAGTGCCCTGTCATAATAATCGGGATCTTTGAATCATTAATATCTCTTAAACCCAGGGCCTTACGATAAAGCACCTGATAGTGCCGCTTTATCGCATCTTGTAAATCTCGTTGCTTTTCCTTCCCTGTCGAACCGGAATGACTACCAACCAGGTCTCTAGCTCTTAGAAATGGAACGGCACATATAATTCCCTTTATTTCACCAGCAGCGCCTGTCAGGGGCAATAGCTGTTGCTCGTAGGTATTCTCGTTTGCAGAAGAAATTACATGCGTGTTGAAGTGCGCAAGCAAGTCAGAGGTTTCTTCAAGCATGGCGACAGAATCATGATTTCCGGCAACAATAACGAGAGGCACAGCCTTGTTTGTCGCTTCACTAAAGTCAATCACAAACTTGTGATAAAGTTCGCGAGCATAGCTAGGTGGAGCCCCGGTATCAAATATATCGCCGGCAACAATAACGGCGTCAACCTCATGCTCAAGAACCTGCTCAACCAGCCAATTAAGGAAACCCTGATGTTCTTTTTGGCGACTTTTACC